>CAVJGP010000120.1:0-9158 GCA_963648855.1 Alistipes onderdonkii
TGGGCTTCGAGCTCAAGGGCACGAACGGCTTCGGCTACGACCCGCTCTTCTGGCCTGAGGACACCCCCGGCAAGACGATGGCCGAGCTTTCCCCCGAGGAGAAAAACGCCATCTCGCACCGCAAGCACGCCATCGAGGCGCTCGCCGAAGAGCTCGGCCGCCTGGGCATCTAGCGGGGGTTGTGCCGTCGCCGCCGCAGTGGATGAGACATACGAGACCGTTTGGGCAAGGGGCCGCGCCAATCAGCATGCAGGCTGGTCGGCGCGGCCCCTTGTCGATGGGGGAGCGGGGATGTGCTTGCCTGCCGCCTGACTAGCGCTCAGTGCCGAGGAGCCCCTCTACGTGCGCGCGTACCTGCGGAAACGTCTTGACGGGCTGCGGGGGTGCGGTGTGGGCGCCGATGAGCTTCTCCATGTACACCATGTCGCGCCAGGCGCCCAGCTTGTAGCCGCATGCCTCGAAGCGGCCCACCATGCGGTAGCCCATGCGCTCATGGAAGCCGATGCTGCCGCCCTCGTCGGGGTAGGCGATGCAGGCCTCAAGGTTGAGGATGCCCTGCGCCTGGCAGGCGGCCTCCAGGGCTGCATGCAGGGACGCCCCGACATGCCGGCCCCGGGCGGCCTCGTCCACGTAGATGGACGTCTCCACCGCCCAATCGTAGGCGGGACGGGCGTGGAAGGTGCCCACGTAGGCGTAGCCCAGCGCCGCCCCCGTCGCAGAGTCGCGGGCCACGAGGTAGGGAAAGCGCTCCAGGGTCTGCGCGATACGCCCCGCGAACTCCTCGGCGCTGGGCACGTCGTACTCGAAGGTGATGGAGGTCTGGCGCACGTAAGGCGCATAGATGGCGAGCAACTCGCCTGCGTCGGCGGGTGTGGCGACGCTGATGTTGAGGGGCATGGGGCCTCCTGGGTTGAGGGGCGTTGGATGATGGGCACGCGCCGGGCGGCGTGTGGGCCCGCGTGCCATCATAGGGCCTGGGCCACGTCTGCGGTGTGGTGTCGGCAAATCTCTCGACCGCGTGCTCGATGCCGCACTCGATATTCAGTTGCCAACTGTTGTTTATCTTCCTGGCAAGGCTTTACTTGTGCCCTGCATATGAAGGGTGCCCGCTCGCACAGGCGAGGTCGGGCGACACAAGGAGGAACGACATGGAAGAAGTGCAGGCGCAGCAGGGGACGAGCGAGGCGGTCTCGGGGCCTCAAGGGCAAGCTAGCGCGACCGTGCAGGCGGATGCGCCCAAGAAGGGCAAGGGGGCATTCCTGCCCGCTCTCATTGCCATCCTTGCGGCCATCGCGCTGTGCGTGGGGTATTTCCTGCCCTATACCGAGATGACCGAGAAAGGCCAGGCGCTGATCGCCAGCAGCTCGGACGCCGAGATCGTCAGCGGGGCCGGCGTCACGTGGGACGACATGAGCGACGCTTCCTTCGTCACGTGGGGGCGCGCGTATTGGGCGATGTACGACTACACGTCCAGCCTCACGAAGGTCTCCGACGCCAACAACGGCTATCTTTGGAACTTCGTGACCTTCGCGGCCAGCGGGGCGCTCGCCGTCCTTGCCCTCGTGTTCGCCCTTGCGCGCAAGGCGACGCCGGTCGTGCTGTTCTCGCTGATCAACCTCGGCGCCGTGAATCTCCTAAGCTCGTATTTCGAGCAGCATGGCCCGGTTGCGGGCGGCAACAGCGCCTGGGCCTTTGGCCATGAGTACTTGAGCGTCGTCCTCGTGGTTCTCATCGTGGCGGGCCTTTGGCTCTTTATCGCCAAGAAGGTCGCGAAGCGCCGCAGCGCGTAGGGCCTGCGGGTGGGCGGTGGCGCCGGGTGGCGCGCCGCCTGTCTGGCGAGCGGTGAGGGAAGGCGTGCGTCTCGCGCCTTGCATATGGCCCGGGCATGGCGGGCGGTGCCCTTGCGGGGGTGCCGCCCGCTTTCCTTTTAGGGCTGGTTAGAGCTGCTCGGTGTCGAGCCAGATGGTGAAGGGGCCGTCGTTGACGAGGCTCACCTGCATGTCGGCGCCGAACTCGCCGGTCTGGACGGCGCCCAGGTCGGCACGGACCATCTCACAGAAGCGCTCGTAGAGGGCGCGGGCCGCGTCGGGCGCGCCGGCGGACGTGAACGAGGGGCGGTTGCCGTGCTTGCAGTCGGCATAGAGCGTGAACTGGCTCACCACGAGCACCTCGCCCGCGACGTCGGCAAGCGAGAGGTTGGTCTTGCCGGCCTCGTCGTCGAAGATGCGCATCTTGCGGATCTTGTTCCACAGCTTCTGGGCGCTCGCCTCGTCGTCTTCCTGTCCCACGCCGAGAAACACCAGGTAGCCCCGGCCAATCTGCCCTACGCAGGCCCCGTCGATGTCGACTTGCGCCCGCCGCACGCGCTGAACCAAAGCACGCATCTTCTCTTCTCCCTCTCCATGCGCTGCATGACGCAGCCTGACTGTCGGGCCCATCGTAGCCGAGCGGCAGGGGCCCTGCGGCGTGCGCGCGTCCTCGCACATGCGTTGCGCATGGAAAGGGCGCTGGCCCGAGCGCTGACGGGGGGCGCGCTGTTCGGCTATGCCCGAGTCCCGCGCCCGTGCCGGCTGCGCGGGGCGCGTGCCGAGGGCGGCCGCGCTGGCGCGCCGCGTCCGGGTCGCTCGCGGGGGGCCGCAAGCGGTTTTGGGCCCGAGCTTTACGTCTGAATCGCCTGCGCGAGGGTCGCGTCGAGGGGGACCGTGCCGGTGCGCCCGAGTCCCGCGCCTGGGTCACCCACGCACAGAAAAGGCCCCGCAGGCACCCTTGCGGGCGGGCCTGCGGGGCCGAGAGGCACGGTTGCCTAGGTGCGGCGGGCGCTCAGGCGCCTATGCGCCGGCGACGCAGTTCTTGCCGGCGATGTAGCCGTAGTACACACACAGGGAGTGGCTGATGCCGCGCAGGCAGATGGGGTACTCCACCGCGTAGCGGCTGCCCTGGACGTTGCCGCACACGTACAGGCCGGGGATGATGTCGCGCGTGGGGCTCGTGAGGGAGTCGCCGGCCGTGAAGGTGTGGCAGTTCTCGTCGGACTCAAGGCCGCCCACGCACACGAGCATGGAGGTCGTGCCCCACTTGCAGGCGTAGAAGGGCGGGTTCTCCAGCGCGAACATGCGCTGGGCAGGCTTGCCGAAGTCCTCGTCGGCGCCGGCCTTGGCCATCTCGTTGTAGTGCTCGATCGTGGCCTTGGCGGTCTCGAGGTAGTCGCCCTCGAAGCCCAGCTGCTCAAGCAGCTCCTCGATGGTGTCGGCCGTGGCGGTGTAGGCCTCGGCCTTCGCGGAGACCTTGGTGTACTGGCGGTCGCTGTAGTTGGGGTTGGACTCGTCCTCGTCCTCGGGGATGATGTAACACAGGCCGCCGTGGTTGGCCGGCATGTAGGGAATCTGCTCGGGCCAAGCGGCGTCGTAGAGCTGGAACGAGGTGTGGTTGGGCTGGAGCTCGATCTGGTTCTCGAGCTGCTGGCCGGGGATGGACTCGTTCATGAAGCGCTCGCCGTGCTCGTTGATCTGCAGGAACGGCGTGACGCCCATGCCGGAGCCCATGTGGTGCGTCATGGGCGCGTGGTAGTCCTGCACCTTGGCGCCCGCCCAGGCGCCCATGCGCAGGCCGTCGCCGGTGCTGATGGCGTTGCCCTCGATGTCCACGCCCATCATCGGCCCCATGCGCATGATGCCCTTCTCCAGGATCTCCGGGCAGAAGTGCTTCATGATGGCGTCGTCGGCGCCGTTGTCGCCGGTGGCCAGGATGACGCCCTTGCTGGCGTTGAGCTGGAAGTAGGCGTTGTCGTTGTTGGCGTCGCGGGCGATGACGCCGGTGACGCGGCCGTCCTCATCCTTCACGAGCTTGGTGGCGAAGCAGCCGTAGTAGGTCTGGGCGCCGTTGGCGATGGCGTCGTTGAGCTGGGCCTCCACCATGAAGCCCTGCTGGTCGGTGCGGCTGGAGCGGAACTCCATCGAGGTGGGGAAGGTGGGGAACTCCTCCTCGCGGTAGTCGTAGTGCTCGGGCTGAGGCCAGGCGAGCGGCACGAGGATGCCCTTGTCGTACTGCTCCTGCGTCACGACCTCGCGGGTGGTGTCGCAGATGGTGAGGTCGGGGTAGGCGGCCAGGTACCAGTCGAACACCTCATGGGCGTGCTCGGCCCACTTCTTGATGATGGCGCGCTTGTTGCGATAGGTGCACTCGCGGGCCAGGCGGTTCACCACGGTGTCCACGTCAACGATGTTCTCGCGGCCCCAGCGCTGGTTGAGCGTGCCGTTGAGCAGGGCGAACTCACCGGAGCGGCAGTTGAAGGAGCTGGACTTCTCGATGATGGCCACCTTGGCGCCCTCTTCGGCGGCGGCGCGCGCGGCCACGATGCCCGAGATGCCCGCGCCCACGATCACCACGTCGTAGTCCTCGGTGGAGGCGATGTCGGCCTCGTCGATCTGAGGCTCCTCGCCCAGCCAGTCGGCGTTTGCCTCGAGCTGGCTCTGGCCGGACTCCTCCTGGTCGCCTGCGCCGCCAGGGCCACCCTGGCCCTCGGGTGCGCCCTCGCCCTCCTTGGGCGCGTCGGCCAGCGCCACGCTTGCGGCGGCCATGCCGGCGGCGGCGGCAGCGCCGGACGCGATGAACGAGCGGCGGGTGAGCTTGCTGGAAGTGCTCATGTGATTCCCCCTTGCAATCGATGGTGCGTCTCGTCGGGCGCGGGGCGTGTGCCCGCCGCGAATCGTCGCAGGGGCGTCGCGCGCGTCCTCGTCGGCCACGATAGCGCCCGTGGGCCTGCAAGTCTTCACCCACAACGTCGGATTGCCTTCGAAGATGCTGGTAGGGGAGACGCGCCTCCCATACGCGAAAAGCCCCCGCTCGCGACCCTTGCGGGGCGAGCGGGGGCTCAGGGGGATGACGTCAGTCACCCTTGGGATGATGCCTTGTGAAGCGGTTGCTTACGCCTTGGCGTTGGCAGCAGCGCTCTGGCCGGCGATGCGGCCGAAGACGATGATGTCGGTGAAGGAGTTGCCGCCCAGACGGTTGGCGCCCTGGACGCCACCGGTGCACTCGCCGGCAGCGAAGAGGTTGGCGATGGGGGTGCCGTCCTCCTTGGTCACCTGAGCCTCGGTGTTGATGGCCAGGCCACCCATGGTGTAGTGGATGGTGGGGATACGCTTGGAGGCGTAGAAGGGGCCATCCTCGACCTTGTCGCCCAGGAGCTTCTTGCCGGGGTCGACCATGGTGTCCTCGCCGGCGTCGATCACAGCGTTGTAGCCGTCGATGGTCTCCACGAGCGTGGCGGGGTCGACCTCGATCTGCTCGGCCAGGTCCTCGATGGAGTCGGCCTGGAAGCTGTGGCCGGTGGCTACGAGGTCGGCGATCTGGTCCAGACGATCCTCGGTGATGTCGGTGGAGTCGACGATGAGCCACATCTCGTCGTTGGTCTGCTCAAGGATGGCGTTGGCGATCTCGTCGCGACGGCCGTCCTCAGCGGTGAAGCGCAGGGCCTCGTCGTTCACCATGACGTAGTCCTCAACGCCCAGCCAGTTGCCCACGAAGGTGGCCACGCCGCCGTTCTGGGGGTCGCCGAGGGGGTGAATCTGGACGAGCTCCATGTTCTTCAGGCCAGCGCCGATCTCCTGAGCCATGGGGATGGCGTCACCGGTGGCGGACACGTTGCAGGAAGAGGGCATGTCCTCGGTCACGCGGGAGTCGTACTGCATGGCGAGCTGGGGGTTGCGGGCATAGCCGCCGGTGGCCATGACGACGGACTTGGCGGTGATGGTGATGGGGTTGCCGGAGGACACGCGGGAGCCGGTGACGCCGGTCACGTTGCCGTCAGCGTCGGTGGAGATGGCCTCGACCTTGGCGTCGGTGTAGTACTTCACGCCCAGACGGGTGGCGCAGTCCATCAGGCAGCTGACGTAGTAAGCGCCGCCCTGCTCGCCGTTCTTCTGAACCTTGATGGAGTGGCCGCGCTGCCACTTGCCACCGATGGCGGTGAACACCTCGTCGTTGAAGACCAGGCCGTGGCCCTCCATCCAGTGGATGCCGTCGAGAGCGTTGTCGGCCAGGATGCGAACCAGCTCGGGGTCAGCGGTCTCGTCGCCACCCTCGAAGGTGTCGGTGTAGAACTTGTCGGCGGAGTCCTCGATGCCCATGGGCTCCTGACGCTCGGGGTCGGGGGAGTTGAAGGTGCCCTCGCCGCAGTTGGTGTTGCCGCCGTAGATGTCCATCTTGTCGAGCAGGATGACGGAGCAGCCGGCCTCAGCAGCGGAGACGGCGGCAGCCATGCCAGCGCCGCCCGTACCCACGACCACGACGTCGCACTCGGCCTCGATGGCGGGGGCGGGCTCAAGGCCGCTCTCGGCGTCCTCGAGGGCGTCCACGTCGGCGCCGGCCTGCTCGTAGGCGTCGGCCAGGGCGCTCTTGAAGCCGAAGGCGGTCAGCGTGGCGCCGGTCACGGAGTCGAGGTTCAGGGTCTGGGACTCCAGGGCACGCTGGGTCAGGATCTCGATGGCAGCGGTGCCGATGTTCTTGGACTCGCTGGAGTTGACGACGACGGTCACGAGCTTGCCGTCCTTGAAGGTGGCCTCAAGCTCGATGTCACCGTTGCGGCCGGTGCCGGTGGCGGTGTAGGTGCCGTCGACGATGGTGCTGGCAGCCTCCTCGGCCTTGGCCAGGTTGACCCCGCCCATGGCAGCCAGACCCGCGACGGCGGCAGCGCCGGCGACGAACTGACGACGAGTGGAGGTAGCGTTGAACATGTGGACCCCTTTCGACAATGACGTGCATTACCTGTTGGATGTCGCTGAGGCATCGTGTCGGGCGGCGGGAGCGGCTTGCCTTCAGCTCATATGCGGGGCGTGGAAGGCGTTTCTTCCGTGCCTGCATGTCTGCGCCTTGGGCGTCGCGCCTGCCGTGCCGCGCTGTGCCTTGCTGACTCGTACAATGCGCCGTTTGGACCTGCGCCGAAATTGCACGAAGCGTGTGGTTTGTGTCTAACCCTGGGGCGCACCTTTGGTGTGAGCCTTGTTTTGGCTGGTAAATGCATATGTCAAGACGTCAAGGTTTATCTGCCGGGTGAACGGAAAAGGGCGTGCCGCACGCCTGTGAGATGGCTGTGCGGCACGCCCTGAAGGGGTCTAGCCCCCGTTTGGTGTGCGTTTCGTAAGCGGGTTTCACGCGGTCGTGCGAGCCCCGTGCGAGCCTCTCATGCCCCAGTGCGGGGCGTCCCCATCCGCTCCATCATGAGGTCGAGAAGCTCCTGTTTTGAGTGCACCGAGAGCTTTGCGTAGAGGTGCCGGGCGTGGCTGCGCACGGTGTTCTCAGAGATGCACAGAGTCTCGGCGATGTAGCCCTTCGAGCGCCCCTGGCATACGAGGCGCATCACCTGGATCTCGCGCTCGGTGAGGCCGCCGGACTTGCCGAGGTCTTGGCAGACGCGCTCCATGGTGTCGAACAGTGCCGGCGACACCGCGGGCTCCTCAAGGTCGGCGAAGATGCGGAAGCGCGAGAAGTCGTGCTCGTCGAGCAAGAAGACGCTCGCGATGGCGAGCAAGTACACGATGACGCTGATGAGCGAGGTGGAGGCCTCGTCGAGCGTGAACATGGCGCCCAGGGCATGCCCCAGCGGGAAGGGCAGGCTGTAGGCGCACCACCCGAAGCCGAAGACGGCGATGGGCGGCAGCGTGGAGCGATGTGCGATGTCGGCCAGCATCGCCCACAAGAGCATGACCACGAGCGTCTGCGCCACGCCCACGGCCACAAGCGCCCAGCCCGAGAACAGCTTGCCGAAGAGGGGCAGGGCCAGCACGCCCGTGGAGGTGAAGGCCAGGATGGCCCGCCAGAGGTTGCCGAAGTGCAGCAGGCGCCGGCGCACGAACACGTGGTAGATCACGAAGTAGGCGGCCACGATCTCGGCGAGGTGGTGGACGCCCGAGAGAATCACCTTGGGGGTCTCCACCGCCTCGATGGTCATGCCCTGCATGATGCCGATGACCAGGCCGTATGCAGCAACGCCGAGCATGATCTTGAGGATGGGCTGCAAGGTGCGCAGGCTGTAGGGGCGCTCGGAGGGCTCGTCGGGCGTGCCGTCTTGGGCGAAGTGCGCCTGCGCACGGCGATAGAGCACCACAGAGGCAAAGGGCATGGCGGCGCAGACGATGGCCGCCGGTATCGTGGGGAGCAGGTCCACGGGCAGTTTGAGGGCGCTGCCCACCACCATGGCGCCGAAGATGCAGCCGATGGCGTCGCGCACGCCCAGGCTTGCGTAGAAGTACGCCCACTGCATGTAGGTCCAGCCGATACCGATGCCGCTCAACACCGCCGCCACCCCCACCACGTCGGCGCGGGGCCATGCGTCGGGCAAGGGCAGCGTGAGGGCGAGCGTTCCCAGGGCCATGAAGGCGGCAATGGGCCAGTCGGCCCGGGCAAGTACCTTTTGGTTCGTCTGTATCAGCAGGGTCGCCACGGTCAGGGCGAGCAGGAAGATGGTCATGGCCAGGTAGATCGTGGTGGTGGGTGCAAGGTCGGGGTTGGCAGCGCCTGCCATGTGACAGGCGTCCCAGATCCAGATGTGGCCGCACAGCATGCCGAAGTAGGCAAAGTGGGGCTTCTTGAGCACGCTCGGCAGCACTTCGCGGTCGGGGATGAGTCGCATGTCCAGCCTCCAGAAGAGACGTCAGTTTCAAGGTCGCTGAAGATGGATTCTACAACGTTTTGGCATGACGTCATGTGTGGCTTCGTGGCAGGTGGGAGCGGGTTTTTGGCGTGCTTTGGCGGGTGGGGCGACGTCTGGCGGTACAGTGGTGTGACGGAGGGGCAAAAAGGTGTTATCAAACCGTGTCAGATTGGCATTTTCGCCCGTGCGGCGTGCGGGGAGTCGTACACTGTGCGATGCAGGGGATACGGCCAAATCAGAGGAAAGGAAACGCTCCCATGTGCACCAACGGCATCAACACCACCCAGTTCGAGCAGCTCATCGACCAGATCGACGACTACGTGGCCCTGCAGGTGCGCCACACCCACAAGCTGGCCCACTCCGCCGACAACGCCGGCTATGAGAACTGCCACCTGAAGCTCCACGCCGCCTCCGACATGCTCGCCGAGGTGCGCAACCTGCTCGACGAGGCGAAGTTTGCGCTGGAGGAGGACGCCAACTCCATCTCCTCCGTCGACGTCCACGCTGT
>CAVJGP010000121.1:0-9077 GCA_963648855.1 Alistipes onderdonkii
CAGGCGTCCTGAGCACTGCGGGAAGACCACGCTAATCTCCAATCAAGTTTTCACCACAATCGCCAGCCCAAGCGTCACGGTCACGGGGCGGCCCATGATGGGGAGCTCCACCCAGGCGAGGCGCTTGTGGCGGTCGATTCTCCTGATGAGGCCCTGGCGGCCCATGAGCGGGCCCTGCAGGATGCGGATCTCGCCGCCCTCGATGACGCCCTCGCTCAGTTTCGCCACCCTGTCGTTGCCCTTGCCCGCAATGGCATCGAGCAGGGCGGCCTCGCGCTCGGTGAGCTCAGAATAACCGCCCTCATAGCCAAGCACCTTCGGATGGTGGAGCGCCGTTACGCAGCAATCCACAAACGCCTGGATGTCCCCGCAGCGCACGAACACGTAGCCGGGAAAGAGCGGCTGCGTCTCCGTCCTCCATACGCCGCCGAACTTCTTCCGCAGCTCGCGGGCGGGCACGAAGCACTCGTCGACGAGCCCGCGCGCATCGAGGCGAAGCAGGAGGTCCCTGTAGGCGAGCTCGGCCTTGGTAGCCGTCTGGAAAACGTATGTCAGCGTCTTGCCCATGCGAAAATGTGCGGGCTTCGCCCTGGGACCGCTCCCTCGGATACATGCACGTATCGAGTTGGGAGGAGGATGCGCGCCCGCGGCGTCGTCAGCCCCCAAGGCGGTTCCAGCTTCGGGCCCCAAGCGAGCCAGAAGCCGTATTGCGACCGCGCGCCTCCTCTCGCCAACTCGGCAACCTGCCTGTGTGTGAACCGAATGGTAGCGCGCCGCGTTGGCATGCAGGCGGCCTGCGCACGAACAGGCCGCCCCGTGTAATGAAATGTCGGCTTAAGACAGCCTTGGGGATGGCTGGGGAAATGTGGTTTGGCGCGGTTTTGCGGGACGCTTGGCGAGCGAGGCGGTAGCTGCAAGGGCGGGCGGCGCACCCGCAGGGCAGCTAGGCAGGCGGGGCGGAACGGGGGCTACCGGGCACCCGTCCCGCCCGCTCTTCCGCTCGCTTACCAGGCGAAGCCGTCGGCGAGGAGGAGCACCTCGGCCATGTCGCCGGGGTTGAGGTCGTGCTCGGCGGGGGTGCGCAGGATGCCGTCGGCGTGGCCCATGCAGGTGCCGCCCATGGGCATCATGCGAACCTCGAGCACACCGTCATCGGCAGGCTCGAGGGCGCAGCGACGCCAAACCTCGAAGTTGCCGGCGGGCACGGCGCACGTCATGCGGGCGCGCACGGTGCGCTCCTGGGCGCGGTGACCGAACCACTGGGCCACGAGCGAGAAGAGCAGCCAGTGGATGGCCGTGTCGCAGGCGACGGGCGGGCCGGGGATGACGCAGACCACCTTGCCCTCCGCCGTGATGCCGCTCATCGAAGGCTTGCCGGGCGCGCAGCGCTGCCCGTGGGCGATGACCACCTCGCAGTGCTCGGCAAGCACGATGGGGCCGCAGTCCTCGCTGCCCTTGGAGGAGCCGGCGTTGATGAGCACGATGTCGCAGCAGGCAAGCGCCTCGTCCACGGCGGCGGAGATGTCGTCGTGGGTGTCGCGCACGATGCCGTGCACCACGGGCTCGGCGCCGAGCAGGCGCGTGTAGGCGGCCATGAGGGTGGCGTTGGAGTTCACGACCTGGCCGCGACCGGGCTTCTGACCGGCCGGGACGAGCTCGTTGCCCGTGGGGATGATGCCCACGCGCGGACGGGCGAGGACGCTCAGCGTCTGGGCGCCGCACGACACGGCCGCAGCCAGACGCTCGGGGGTGAGGCGGCTGCCAGCGGGCACGATGACGTCGCCCTCATGGAAGCTCGAGCCGGCCGGGTTCACGTACTGGCCCAGCTCAGAGGGCGCCTGCGCGATGGCGAAGCCCTCGTCGAAGGAGCAGCCGCCCGGGGTGCCGCCCTGCATCGCGCCCTCCTGGCCGGCAAAGAGCAGGTCCTCCACCTGGATGACCGTGTCGAACTCGTCGGGCACGTCGTCACCGGTGTCGGCCGTGACGAAGTTGACGCCGCGCACCCAGCACGAGGTGTCGGGGATGCCGGCCTCGAAGTCAGCGAAACGCACGGCGATGCCGTCGCGGCCGGAGGTCTGTGCGGGCGGGCAGTCGAAGGTCGCGCGCACGTCGGCGGCAAGCACGCGCCCCAGGGCGTCGGCCACGGGCACCTCCTCCACCTGAGGGGCCGGATGCCAGCGACGGCGCAGCTCCTCGACCACCTCAAGGCGCGAGGGCATTTCAGGCAGGACCTGCTCAATCGTGTTGTCGGACTTGATGACGCTCATATACGTGCGTCTCCTCTCTGGAAATTTGCGGGGCGCTCCCCGCATGCGTAAACAGCAAAGATAGGAGCAGAATAGGCCGCGCCGACGTGAGCTGGGCGCGTTGCCGCTGCTCCCCTACTCGGCGAGCTCTTTCTTGTACATGAAGACGTGCGGGGCGGGGTCGCCCTCGGCCACGCTGCCTGCAGGCGGCATGGGGAAGTCCGCCGAGAGCTCCACGTCGGCCACGCGCGTGTAGCCGTGCGCGTCGTACCACTGCCAGGTGCAGGTGGAGTCGGTCTGAAGCCAGAAGCTCTGGGCCCCCAGCTCGCGCAGGCGCTCCTCGAAGGCGGCCATGAGCGCCTTGCCCACGCCATGGGAGCGCGAGGCCGGGCTTACCACGAACAGCTCGAGCTCGGTGTCCTCGCCACGAGCATCACCTGCGGCGTCGACGAGCAGCTGGCCGCGCTGGCCGAGCTGAAGCTCGTAGGTGCGGGCCGTGCGTGCGGGCAGGGCGCCGTAGCGCAGCGTCTCGGAGGCCTTCTCGTACACGTCCTTCCACACGAAGGCGTCCTTGGACTCGGGGAGGCGCTCGGTGCGGGCGAACAGGATGCCCGCGAGCACGGGGTCGTAGTCGGTGCCGTCGTCGATGGTGGCCACCAGGCGGACGTTGCACACCTGCAGCACGCCCGCGAAGTCCATGTTGGCCTGGGCGGTCTTCTGGTCGTCGTTGAGGCCCTCGAAGAGCCACTCGGGCGGCATGATGTAGGACAGCTGGCTGAAATCGACGCTCGTGAAGTCGCGCACCTTGAGGATGGGGTCGTGCTTCTGGGACACCTCAGGGCCGGGAACGCCCGTCTTGCGGGCCTCCTGCTTGGCCTTGCGGCGGGCGCGCGCGGCGGCCTTGGCCTTCTCGTCTTGCTTGGGGCGGGCAGGGCGGCCCTGCTGATTGGGGCGGCCCTGCTGGCCGGAACGGCCCTGCTGGCCGGCGCGATTGCCGCTTCCCTGAGGCTTTCCGCCCTGCCTCGCCGAGCCGGAGCGCGAGCTGTTGCGGTTGCCGCTTTCGTATGCCATGGGTTCTCCTTCGTTGCATGGGCATGACTTGATGCTTGCCGTGCAGCATCATACCCGCATGCCAGCGCAGACGGGAGGTGAAAGGCCATCGAGCAAGCAGCCTCCGAAGGGATTGGCGCGTGCGTGGCATCTACCTGGGGTTTGTCCAGTGCTTCGATGAGGGCCTCCACAAGTTGCCCTTCATAAGGCGCAAGAAAACCTGGGTCTTGTGCAACGGGTTGCGCAGTTGGGCCATCCTGCAAGGCAGTCGAATCGAGGCACGGTCGCGCGGCTGCGCAAGCCATCCCCAAGCCCCTACGTAGGTATTTCGCGCACTCCGCTGGCATGCGATCCTAACTTGCGCGAGCAATGGGTAGGGTAGGGAGGTTTGATGCGTGGGCGCGGGTAGGCGGTGCCGCGCGATAGGGACGAGGGAGGCACATGGCTGCATCGATTGCGGGTATCGAGAAGGCGGTGGTGGACCGGTTCGGGTCGGTCGTGGGCGAGCAGGCGCAGGGCGGCAACCCTGCGGCGGCGCGGAACTTGCTGCTCACGGCGTTCAAGGCGAAGCGGTTCCAGACGCACTTCCTGCCCCAGAAGTTTCAGCCCGGCTGGGGGCGCATTGCCAGCCGCATCGCGCTCGACGACATGGTCGAGCCGCTCTCCCGCCCCGAGCGCGCCGTCCTGGCCAGCATCTTCATGCCCACGGAGATCTTCCGCGCGGCGGGGCTTCTCCCCTACTCGGCCGAGGCGCTCTCGGGCTTCGTGGCCGCCGCCAACTCCGAGCAGGCCTTCGTGGCCGAGGCCGAGGCCACGGGCGTGGCCGAGACGTACTGCTCCTTCCACAAGGCGCTCCTCGGCACCTCCGACCTGGGCGTTGTGCAGCCGCCGGCCTTCATCGCCAGCTGCTCGGTGGCCTGCGACGCCAACAGCCTCACCTTCAAGTCCATGGGCGCCCAGCTCGGCGTGCCGCACGTCTTTGTGGACGTGCCCTACGAGGTGGGTGAGGTTTCCGTGGCCTACGTGGCCGACCAGCTGCGCGAGCTGGCGGCGCGCATGGGCGAGCAGGGCCACCGGGTGGACGAGACGCACCTGCTGGGGCTGTGCCGCGACTCGTTTTCCGCGCTGAAGGCGCTCGAGGCCTCGCTGCCGGCTCGTGCCGGCAAAGACCTGCGCAACACGATGGGCCAGGAGATGCAGGCGGCGCTCGCGCTGCACCTCTCGCTCGGGCGTCCCATGACGCGCAAGATGTGCGAGCAGATGCCGCGCGACTTTGCCGCCGCCGCGCCCTACGAGGGGCTTTCGCTCGTGTGGATGCACGTGCCGCCCTTCTTCCAGGAACCGCTGCAGCGCATGCTCGACAACACGGGGCAGGCCCAGATCGTGGCGAGCGACATGTGCTTCGACACGGTGGGCGACCCCAGCGGCGCCGACCTCGCGGCCTACGAGAAGGCCCTGGCAGCCGGCGACGCCTACACGTTCATGGCGGCGCGCCTCGTGTACAGCTCGTTCAACGGGCCTGGCTCGCGGCGCATCGAGCGGGCGCTCAACCTCGCGCGCAAGACGCAGGCAGACGGCGTGGTGTGCTTCTGCCAGTGGGGCTGCAAGCAGACCCTGGGACTTTCGCAGCTGGCCAAGGAGGCGCTGGAGGCGCAGGGCTTCCCCACGCTCGTGCTGGAAGGCGACGGGTGCCATCGCGCCAACACGAGCAACGGCCAAGTGGAGACGCGCATGGGGGCCTTCCTCGAGATGCTGCGCGCCCGCAAACAGGAGGGCAGGTAGGGATGGCGAAGAAGACGGACTGGCAGGCAGACGCGAGAGAGAGCGAGCGTGCCGGCGCCGCGGGGGCAGAAGGCAGGCAGGCCGGCTCGGGCGCGCAGGGCCATGCGGGCGAGGGCGGATACGCCGGTGGCGCGGAGGCGGAAGGCAGGCCGACCGACTCGGGCGCGCAGGGGTGCGCGGGCAAGGATGGATGCGTCGGCGACGCATGTGAGACGGACGAGACGGCCGGCTCCGCCGCAGGCCAGGTGGCCGCCGACACGTCCGTCGTGTGGGTCGGCTGCAAGTACGCCCCCGTCGAGCTGCTCGCGGGCTTCGGCGCCCAGGTGCGCACGCTCGACGCCGACGTGGCGAGCTTCGAGGCAGCCGACCGCCTAGGCGGGGCAAACCTGTGCGGCTACGGCAAGGCCCTGCTCACGCAGGCGCTCGAGCCGCAGGTGCGCTGCCTGGTGCTCACCAACTGCTGCGACGTGACGCGACGCGTGTTCGAGATCGCCCAGGCACGCGGCGACTTCGACTTCATCTGGATGATCGACCTGCCGCATAAATCCGGCGAGGCGCAGGCCGCGCGTCTGCGCGGTGAGCTTGAGCGGATGGCTCAGACGTTCGCTCAGGCCACGGGCCGAGTGTTCGATGTCGGACGGGCATGCGCCGCGTTCGAACCGCATGTGCCCGTGGTGGGCCCTCGCGTCACACTGCTGGGCGCACATGCCCCGCAGGCGCTGGCGGAGGCCGCGACGGCGGGCCTGCCCGTGCCGGTGGAAAACCTCACCTGCTCGGGGGCGCGCACGCTCCCCACGCCGCCTCCCCAGCTCGCACGCGCCCCGCACGAGGGAACGTGCACGGCCTGTATGCCGCAGGGCGCGGCCGAGGATGACGGCACCGGCGTGTCACGGGACGCGAAAGCGCAAGCAACTAGGGGCGGCGCAGACAAGCAGGGAAGCACAAGCGTGCAGAAGCCCGAGGGCGCTGACGAGCTGCGGGGCACAGGGACGCAAGCGGCTGAGGTCGCAGGTAAGCCGCAGGGCGCAAGCGAGCGGGTGGCGGAAGGTGCCGACACTCGCGCGACGGCCCCCAATCCCTCCCCCGATACCGCCCTCGAGCGCTTCCTCACCTGGTACGCGCCGGTGCTTCTCGGTCAGACGCCCTGCATGCGCATGGACGACGTCTCGGCGCGCGCCGCGCTCACCGGCAGGCCGGGCGAGGCGGGCGTCATCTATCACACCATGAAGTTCTGCGACTACTACGGCTTCGAGTACGCCTCGATGTGCCGAGACGGGAGCGAGACCATGCTCAAAGTAGAGACCGACGGCACCTCGCAAAGCGCCGGGCAGCTCCGCACGCGCATCGAGGCGTTCGGCGAGGCCCTGCGCGCACGCAAGGGAAAGGGCGCGGGAGCCGCGACGGGCGATGCTGGCGAGAAGGCCGGCGAGCGCAAGGCCGAGAGCAAGGACGGTCATCCCGGCGAGGCGGCAACCGCCAGTCCCACAGCCGGGGCTCCCCTGCCCGCGCGTCCCGGCCGCTACGTGGTGGGCGTCGACTCCGGATCCACCACCACCGACGCGGCGCTGGTGGACATGGACGGCAACCTCGTGGCAGGCGTCATCATCCGCACTGGTGCCAAGGCCGGCGCCGCCGCTCAGAACGCCATCGACCAGGCACTCGCAAAAGCCGGCGCTACCAGGGACGATGTGGCCCTCTACGTGTCCACCGGCTACGGGCGCGACGTCATCGAGGGCATGGACGCCGCCATCACCGAGATCACCTGCCACGCGCGCGGCGCCCACTACCTCGCGCCCGAGACGCGCACCGTCATCGACATCGGCGGCCAGGACTCCAAGGCCATCCACCTCGACGAGCACGGCGGCGTGCTCAACTTCGTGATGAACGACAAGTGCGCGGCCGGCACGGGCCGGTTCCTGGAGATGATGGCCCACACGCTGGAGATGCCCCTGGAGGAGCTGTCGCGAGCGGGCCTTTCCTCCACGCGCGAGGTGCGCATCTCCAACATGTGCAGCGTGTTTGCCGAGAGCGAGGTGGTGTCGCTCATCGCCGACGACACGCCCACGGCCGATATCGTGGCGGGCCTGTGCATGAGCGTGGCCAACAAGACGAAGAGCCTGGCACGCCGCGTGAACGCCGAGCCCGCCTACCTCATGACGGGCGGCGTGGCCAACAACGAGGGCGTGGTGCAAGCGTTGTCGCAGGTACTCGGGGCGCCCGTGCGCACCCACAAGGACTCCCAGCTCTGCGGCGCGATCGGCGCCGCCTTGCTCGGCCTGGAGCGCCTGCGGGGGTAGGGCGGCACCGCGGGCTATGTCTACCCTTCCAGCTCCTCGCTCGCCCAGGCGCCGATGTTGTGCGTGAGGCAGTCGAACGTGAGACCGAGGAGATGGACGCGGGCCGAACCGGCGAGATAAGGGTCGGCATAGCCCTTTGCGTGAATTTGCGCGAGGGCGGACTCGGCCGCGGCCTTGTTTGCCGCCTCGCCGCTCGCGACCTTCATCTCGACGACGAACACATGGCTTGGCGACTGGAGGACCATGTCGGCCCGGCCCCGCGCGGTACGGACCTCGGCGGCCAGATACATGCCGATGAAGCGCAGGATCGCCACAGCAACGCACTGATAGGCCTGCTCGGAGAGATGGTCGGTAAGGTCGTAGCCGATTGAGGCAAAGAAGGACTGCAGCGCCGCGACGAACCCCTCGACGTCTCCCGCCAGCACCGCGCGACGGCAGCCAATCGCCCACGAACTTGTCTGGGCAGCGTCGGCGCGCGTATAGGTGCCGGTGAGCCAGCGGTTGAAACCGTCCTCAACCTCGTGGTTCGGGAAGCCAAGCTTGTATATGCGGGCTCGGCCAAGCTCCTCGAAGCTCTTGATGGTGAGGTAGCCCGTCTGGAGCAACACCGCAGGCATCAGCGGAGACGCCGGCTCGAATGTTCCCAGGTCGTCCTCGCCGACCTCCAGGGAGTCGACGTCGAACGGGGCCTTCTTCGCGTATGACATGAGCCAACCGGGCGTGCCCGTCTCAAACCAGAACGATTTGAGCTGCATGTCGACCAAGGCGTTGCCGAGCGAGACGGGGTTGAAAACACGGATAAGCCGCTCGTCGAAGCAATAACCGTCATACATGTCAACGAGGCGGGCGAACGCGCCGTCGACATTAGTACCCAAAGCGTTCGCAAGCGCAGAGAGGCGCTGCGGGAAGAACTTCTTGACCTCCTCGTGCGTGTAGCCGAGAAGCGTGGTGGACAGCGGACTCATCGTGAGGTCGCGCAAGTTGTTGAGGTCGGAGAAGACGGAAACCTTCGAGAACTTGGATACGCCCGTCATAAGGCAGAAGCGCTGCTTGGACTCGGTGCCCTTGACGACGGAGTAGAACGACTTGAGGAAGGCCTGGAAGGGCAGCACCTCCTGCGTGCCCACCCAACGGGTGAGGGGCTTGTCATACTCGTCGATGAGGAGCACGAGCTGACCGGCGGGACCGGTTGCCGCGACGTCCTCAACGAGGAGCCTGAATCGCTCGCGGAGCTCCTCGCCCTCGTGCAGGGGAACGCCGAGCCTTCTTGCCTCCTGGCGCAGCGCAACGGCAACGGAGCGCTCCACCTCCTCGACCGTCTCCCCCGAGCACATGCTCATGTCCAGGCGCAGCACCGGGTACTTGACGGACCAGTCCCACGGCAGAGAGTCAATTGCGAGGCCCTCGAACAGGTCGCGCCTGCCCTCGAAGAGCTTCTGGATGGTGGAGAGCAGAAGGGACTTGCCGAAGCGGCGGGGCCGGGAGAGGAAGAACTGGAAGCCCGACGACCCCTCGACCAACGGGTAGATTCTGTCGGTCTTATCGACATATGTGAGTCCGACCTTACGGATGCGCTCAAAATCATATGTGTCGGTCGCAATCTTTTCCATAAGGCCCCTCCTCGCCGTAGCAGCTCGTTCGCGTATGATACACCACCGCATAGCGGGCATTAAAAGACCAGCTTATGGGCACAAATGGGAAT
>CAVJGP010000122.1:0-9018 GCA_963648855.1 Alistipes onderdonkii
CCCGGCGCTTCTCGCCGTGCTTGTATGTCTGTTCCGGCGGCGCTTTTACGCCTCCAGGTAGCCCTCCATGGCGCGGCGCAGGATGTTGGAGCGGCTCACGACGCCCACCATCTTGCCGGCCTCGTCCACCACGGGGACCTTCTTGAACTTGTGCTGGGCCAGGATCTGGCAGGCGTCCTTGAGCGTGGTGCTCGCGGGCAGGGTCACGACCTTCTCGGTGGCGATCTGCGTCACGGGCAGCACCATGAGCTCGCGCAGGCGTTCGTCCATGGACTGGTTGTTCGCGGCCTCCACGAAGGCATAGGCGCCTGTGAAGAGCGGCGACTGGTCGGCCAGGTAGCGCATGATGTCGCCGTTGGACACGAAGCCGCAGGGCTTGCCGGCGCTGTCCACGACGGGCATGCCGCTCACGCGGCGGTCGATGAGCATGCGCATGGCGTCGGACACGGGCGCGTCGGCCGGGATGGCGTAGGGGTCGCGCTCCATGACGCTGGCAAGCGTGGCGTTGGCGAGTGCGGAGGGGGCGGCGTCCTGCGAGGCGGCGGCACCGGCCTCACGGCGCACGACCTGCTCCCGGGGCGCGGCAGCTCCGCCCTCGGCGGCGCGGCGATGGGCAGAGAGCGAGAACACGAAGGCGACGGCCAGGCCGACGAAGGCGATGACGGCGGCCACGGAGATGGCGGCTCCGAAGCCCTGGGCGCAGGCGAAGTCGGCAGCGGCGCCGCCGGCGATGGCGCTGGCCTGGGTGCTGGAGAGCACGCCCGTGAAGAGGGCCGGGCCCACGCAGGCCGCAATCTGCACGAACGTGGTCATGAGCGCCACGCCGAAGGGGTTCTGCTGCGGGGGCAGGGTCTTCAGGCCGGCGGTCTGGCTGGGGGAGAACACCAGGCCGATGCCCGCGTACACGAAGAGGGCGGCCACGAAGAGCGCCACGGCCGACATGCTCGGGGCCACGAGCGCCATGGCGAGCGTGCCCAGGGCGGCCAGGGCGAAGCCGCAGGGCAGCAGGGGCCACTCGCCGCGCTTGTCCATGATGCGCCCGGCCACCAGCGTGAAGCCGGTGTTCACGAGCACGGGGAACAGGATGATGAGGCCGGCCATGAAGGCGCTCATGCCCAGGGCGCCCTCAAAGTACAGCGGCAGCAGCACCGACAGCGAGAACATGATCATCATGGTCACGATCACGAGCACCACGGCGGGCCAGAAGCGGATGCTCTTCATGGGGGTCATGTCGATGAGCGGGCAGGCGCAATGACCCTGGCGCCACACGAAAGCCACGGCGCTCGCAACGGCCACGAGCAGCGACACGACGCCCACGAGCGGGGCCACCATGAGCTCGGCCAGGCCGTAGGACAGCGTGAAGAGGAACACGGCGGAGAGCACGGCGCTGGGGATGTCGAGGCTGACCTGCGAGGTGCCCAGGTTGCGCAGGAACACCAGGCCGAGCAGGACGAGGATCACCATGCCGGCCAGCGGCACCACGAACACGCTGTGCCAGCCGAAGGCGGTGACGAGGCAGCCGCACACCACGGGGGCGAAGGCCGGCCCGAAGCTGATCATGCAGCCGCCGATGGACATGAAGGTGCCGAGCTTGTTCTTGGGCGTGACGATGAGGATGGTGTTCATCATCATGGGGATGAACACGCCCGCGCCAATGGCCTGCACGAGGCGTGCCACCAGCAGGAACGGGAAGTTCATCGCGAACAGGCCCATGGCCGAGCCCACCGCGCACAGCACGGCGCCCGTGAAGAAGAGCGTCCGAAGCTGGAAGCGGCGATAAAAGAAGGCCATGCACATGACCACGACGGTGGAGGCGATCATGTAGCCGGTGACGAGCCACTGCGCGGTGACCGAGTCCACGCCGTAGTCGCCCATGATGGACATGAGGCCCATGTTGACCAGGTTCTCGTTGAACCCGGCGAGGAACGCCGCTGCATACACGACGGCAAGCAGCGTGACGTAACTGGCACCCGACTTGGTGCCGGACGTACTTGCATTCATGCGGTTGAAACTCCTTTGGTGATTTGCGCCAAACCGTGGCGCTGCGGGACACCGAGCCGAAAAGCGCTGGTAGTAGGCGGTAGACGCCGCACTCCAAGCCCGACATGTATGCTGCCGGCAGCTCGTGTGTTCACAAGTTTAGCGAGCCGCCCCGCCTCGCATAATAGCTTGCCGCAAAAATCCACGACTGGGCTGCGTCTGGGGAACGCGGCCGATGGCGGCGAGCCGAGAGCGCGGGGGCTTGGTGGGCGTGGCGCAGCGGGCGCGGGTATTTGGGGGCGTGCGCAAGGTGCATGAGATGAGCCGCGAGTGCGGGCGCCTATTTGCCCGCACGGCGTGTGCCCGCGTCCCGCGTGAAGTGCGCGGCCTGGTGGGCGGGCATGCGCCCCGATTTGCGCGCGCGGGGGACGCTGCGGCCTCGCGCAGAAGATGCGCCGCCCTGCTTTCCGCGGCGGCCCGCCCCATCCGGGGCGCCTAGGCTTTTTCATTCGCACGCGGTCCCTCTCCGTCTCCCATGCGCGCCCCATAGGCTAAAATCCGGCGCAAGCAAACGAGGCCGAACCGGGCCAGATTGAACGAAATGCGAGGTAGCGCCACATGCAGCAGCCCACCAGGATACTCTTCGTCTGCCATGGGAGTACGCTTATATAGGCATCTACCAGGGGTGTTTGCGGCGCTGGGGTTATTCGGGCATATTCACGGGGAGTTTTCAACGCCCCCACATGTCGGGGAGCACGGGGGCGACCTTCCTGTCGGGCCTGTCGTAGTGGGTGAAGAGCACGCGGCTGTCCCTCGTGTGGCCCATCGAGAGGTTTATCTCGCCCATGTCGGCGCCCGCGTCGAGCGCGGCGGTGGCGAACGAGCGCCGCAGCGACCTCAGCGTGAGCGGCTCCAAACCCGCCTTCCCGCACGCGGCCTTCCACCGATTGCGGAACACCGTCTCGGAGACGGGCTTGCCCTGCCCGGTGTCCACCACGAAGGTCAGCCCCCTGCCGCGCGCCTGGGCGGCGACGTCGGCCACCTCGCGGCCCAGCGCGCCCGGAATCGACGCCGCGCGCCTGCTCTGCGCGTTCTTCAGCCTGCCCTCAAGCTCGCCCGTGCGGGCGCTCACCTGGTCTGCGACCTCGAACGTCGCGCGGCGGGCGGCATCGTCCCACACGACCGTCTCGGCGCGCACGGCGAGCGCCTCGCCCACGCGGCACCCGCCTGCGGCCATGAGGGCCACGCCCGCGAGCAGCAGCGCGCTCTCGGCGCGGGCGGCCGCGAAGTAGGGGGCGAGGTCCACCGACGTGCGCTCCGCGGCCCGCATGGAGGTGGAGCCCGTGCGGATCTGGGCCTTGAGCGGGTCGCGCTCGACGAGGCCGAGGAGCACCGCGCGGTTGGACACCTTGCGCATGAGCAGCAGGCACACCCTGCTCGTGCGCGCGGGCACGTCGGCGAGCCAGTCCTGCACGTCGGCGCCGTTGTACGCGTCGAGGCGCACGCGGCCCCACCGGGCCTCGACGCGGTTCCACGCGGCGAGGTAGGATCGCAGCGTGTTGGGGGCCATGCGGGCCTCCAAGTCGGGCAGCACGTCGCGCCGCCACAGCTCGGCGAACGTCGGGACGGGCTTGTGGCCCCTGCCCAGGTCGTACTTGGCCTGCAGCTCGGCCTTGCGGCGCTGGGCCTCCCTGGCCGTGCCCCTGAGCGTCTCGGACTGCCGGCAGAAGCCGCGCCCGTCGCCCACGTCGGCGAGGTAGCGGATGCGCCACACGTTCTTGCCGCGCCTCTCTATGTGGCCCCAGCCCAGGCCTCGCGCCATGTCCCTGCACCTCCCCGTACGGGCGTCGCCCGTCCCGCTGCGGTAACAAACCGCGACGCAAACACCCGCCGCAGCCCAAAACACCGCATCTACCAGCCATGTTACATTTTGTCACAAGCTGTCACGGCCTGTTGCAGCCCGTTACAACCCATTACGACCCATTACTGGCCGTTGCGCGCCGCTACACCGCCACGGCCTCGCGCTCGTCCTTGCGGGGCCTGCCGGCGGCGCGGGGCGCGGCCTTGCGGGCGTCCACGCTGGCCTTCGTGACGTACGTCCTGCGGCCCGAGCGGTAGCCCTCAAGCTGCCCCGTGCCGAGCATGTGGCTTACCCTGCCGGCGGACACGCCCAGCTCGCGCGCGGCCTCGGCGGCGCTCACCACGGGCCCCTCCACGATCCACGAGGGGTCTGCGTCGAACACCACGCAGACGCGCTCGGCCCCCTCCGGGGCCTCCTCGCGCCGGTAGGCGGGGACTGCCTCCCCGTGGCGCAGGGCGCTCGCCACCCACGTGCGGGCGGCGTCGGCCGCCATGGCCACGGCGTCGAGGTAGCCGTCGCCGCAGGTGAGGCACCCGGGCAGGGCCGGAACCTCCACGCTGTACGCGCCCCCCTCCTCGGAGGTGAGGATCGCGTCGAAAACGTATGTGGACATCCGTCCTCCAATCATGCCGCCCGGCGGCGGGCTACCTCCAGCCCGCCGCCTTCGCGATGCTCCGATACGTCCCGAGCGGCACCTCGTGCTTCGAGGTCGGCACGCTCACGGTGACCCCGCCCTTGCGGAAGACCACGTGGCTTCCCTTGCCGCTCTCCTCGTCCCAGCCCTCCTTCCTGAACCGCCTCAATATCTCGCGCACTTCCTGCTCCTTAGGCATCGGGCTCCTTCCCTCGTGCCTGAGCATATTATAAAGTATTGCTATTTAATAGGCAATAGAAAATAGCAAGTGTTTATAGATGATGCGAGCTTGACCGCCTTACAGCCCCAACCCCTCCTGCACGCCGGGACGGTAGGGGTCATAGGAGTGCACCTTGTCCACGGTGTAGGCCCACGTCACGGCGCCCGCCTTGGAAACCCGCTGCACGGCCGTCATGTCCACCCGCAGCGTGTCCTTGGCGAAGAACCTCACCTCCGAGCGTTCCAGCCTCTCGCGGAACTCGGCGTCGGCGATCGCGACCTTGCGGTACACGGTCGCGTCCGGGCCCTCTCCCGTGGTGAAGGCGTACCCCTTCTCGGAGCCGTCGTAGGAGCCCGACGCGGGGTGCAGGACGACGCCGTGCATCACGAACCGGGTCTTCTCCGCAGTCACCTCGTCGAGCATGTCGGAGTTGCCGGTCGCCACCTTGCGGTAGGTGGCGAGCGCCTCGCCGTCCCGCGCCGTGAACGTGACGCCGCGCCCCTCGGCGGCCGCGTCGCGCGGGTCGCCCATGTATATCTGGACGCTCTGGGCGTTGACGGTGCCGACGATGGGCCCCATGGCGGCCGTGGTGTACTGCTCGGCGACCCTCTGCGACTGCACCACCCGGTGCGTCTCCTCGCCAACCGTGACGGCCTCCTCGCCGGAGCCGTACGTGTACGTGCCGTCGCCGTTGTCGAGGAACTGCTCGACGTGGCCCCTCACCTTGCGGACGACGGAGGGCAGCGATACCCCGATTCCGAGAAACCCGAGGATCGTGAGGGCGTTCGCGAGGGCGCCGCCCTCGCCGGACGAGAGGAAGCCGAACAGGCCGCCCGCGACCTCGGCGGTGAACTCGACTATGAACGACCCCTCGCGGAAGGGCCGGACGTTCACGGCCACCTCGCCCTGGCACCCGAGCACCACGGCGGTCTCGCGCACGAGGCCGCTGAAGCTTGAGAGCACCTTCGCGAGCTCCTGGGCGCTCACGCCGGACTCCGGCTCGACCCCGCAGATCCTATAGACGACCCGTTCTCTCTCCATCTTCCTTCTCACTCTCAGCATGCGCGCCTCCTCGGCGCGATTGTAGGCGACGGCCTCAGCGCCTAGGCCGCGCCTTGGGCCGGAAGGGGATCACGTTGCTCCCCCGCGCAGAACTCGGGAAGGCCGGACAGGCCCCGCGCCGTGGCCAGGAGGTTCGACCGCCCGTCTCCGTTGAGCACCTCGTAGCAGTCCAGCAGCGCCCGCTCGTGGGGGTCGAGGGGAGGGGAGGAGGGCTCAGGTGCAGCGCGGCCGACGAGCTCTTCGAGCGTGCAGCCAAGCGCGTCGGCAACTAGGCAGGCTTGTTCCAAGGACATCATTGCCGCGCCTGACTCCCATGATCGATACGTGTACTTGTTGACTCCCAGTAGCGCGGCGAAATCGTCCCTGTTGCGATAGCCTGCGGCCTTTCGGAGTTTCATTAGTTGCAAGTCCAAATTGCACCTCCTAATTAGCAATACGTTATTGCGAATAGTACATTGCATGTTGCAAAAGAACAATAAGAATCTCATTTTGATATTGACATTGCTATCTAGCATGTGTACATTGCCAAACCAATGAACAAGCAAATTAGCAATTTGAAGGAGGTGCACGGAATGTCATTCGAAAAGGAGCGCATCGGTCAGCGGCTCGCAGCCCTGCGCAAGGACAAAGGCATGACCCAGGCAGAGTTGGCCGCCGCGTCAGGCGTCAACATCACCTCCATTGCGAAGTATGAGACGGGACTGTCCGTTATGGGACTTGACGCAGCCTATGAGCTGACGGCCGCACTTGGCTGCACGCTCGACCAGCTTGTGTGCCGCTCGACCCTCTAGCCCCACCGACCTCATGGGCGCCTAGCGCCCGACCGACCACGACAGAAAGGAACGACCATGACCGACAAGAACTGCAAGACCGGCAAGACCGACGCGGGCGACAAGACCGTCGTCACCAGCAGGTTCGACGTCAAGGTGGAGAGCGTGGAGGACGCCGCGCGCATCGACGCGCTCGTGCGGGAGCTTCTCGAGCGCGAGCTGGGCAAGGGCGGCGACGCCCCCGAGGGCGGCGACGCCCCCGAGGGCGGCGGGGAGCCCGAGCCTGAGAAGAAGGCCGGGGAGCTCACCCGCGAGCACGTGGACGCCAAGCTCGCACGCATGCGCACGGGCTTCGTGCGCTGCATGGCCGGGGCCGACTCCGACCTGGGGGACGGCTTCCCCGAGGGCGCCGCGGCCGAGGTGTACAGCGCCATCGAGTACGGCCACGAGGCGCTGGTGGCGATAGCGCAGGCGCCCTACCGGGTGGACGACATGCTGGCCGCGTACCTCATCCAGGCCGTCTCCATGGCGCACGCCGCCCGCTACGGCCTGGAGCTGGGCAGGCATGAGAAGGTGCGCGAGCTGTGCGTGCGCGCCTGCGCCGCCGTGCTCGACGGCTTCGTCGGCGAGGGATTCTAGGGGGGCGCGGGATGGAAGGCATCGGATCGGGCCGCAAGGCCCCGACGGCGGAGCAGGCCCGGGCGTTCGCCGAGAAATCCTACGCGGACTTCTCGACCTGCCTGCGCAAGGCCCGCGACAGCTCCAAGGAGCGCGCGTGCGCCGACGCCATGGACGCCGCCTCGGAAGCCATCGACATCGCGAGGGACGCCCTTGAGGCCGCGGTCGAGCTCGGGATGCCCGCGGGCCAGCTCGTGTACCTGCACATTGCCAGGGGCCTGGCCGCCGAGGTCTGCGGGGCCTGCGCGCTCTACGACCCGACCGAGCTGTGGCCCGTCGTGTGGCGGCTGGTCGAATTCGCGCGCGTCGCGGCCGACGAGGCGGCCCGCCAGGCGAAGGGCTTCATCCGCGTGCGGTTCGACCAGGGGGAGGCCCCCGATGCGTAGGGACGGGAGGTACCTCAGGCACGAGTACAGCGGGTCGCGGGGCGGCTGGGTGGCCTTCATGTACGACCGGTCGCCGCACGACTGGGAGGTGGACGTGCTCGACGCCTCCGGCAAGGCCAAGGGGATGCTCTTCGTCCCCACCGAGCAGGTGGCGCAGGACGCCGTGAGGGTGCTGGGGCAGGTGTTCGGCTGCGAGTTCCGCGAGCTGGCGGCGAGGGCCGGGTGAGGCGCCCGTGCGCCCGGCGGGGGCTGCGGGCACTTCGGGCGGGCGAGCGCGTGGGCTACTGGCCCCGCCCGTCGAAACGCGGCCCCGCCTCCCAAGGGACGGCCGGTCTTCATCATCGGGCCGCGTGCCGGCCCGCCGCCCCCGCCGGGCGCATGGGATCTGGGAAAGAGAAAGGCCCCGCGCGTGTTGCAGCACGCCGGGGCCGTGGCCACGAGGGAAGGAACGGTGACGTGATGGATGATAGCACGCTTTTGGGAGGACGGGGGCATGAGCCTGCTCGACAGGCCCGTGCTCGGGACGGCGCTGGGGATGCTCGCGGCGCTCGCGGCCATGACCTCGCCGCTGTGGGGCGGGATGCTGGCCGAGTGGCTCACGGGCGCGCTGCCCTGGTGGGCGCAGATGGCGCTCGCGCTGGCGGCGGTCGTGTCGCCGGGCGTATGGCTGTGCACGAGGAGGTGAGGGGGATGGAGCGGGAAGTGGACGCGCCGCCGACGAGGGGCTTCGACCTCACGGCGGTCGTCGGGTCGTATCTCTACACGGTGCGCGAGGCCGCCGAGCTCCTGAACGTGCCCGTCACCGCGCTCTACCGCGCCCACGGCAAGGGCGGCGTCACCATGGAGCGCGGCCCCTGGAACGGGAAGACCCTGTATGTGAGGGGCTCCGAGATCCTCCGCGCGGTGGAGGGGTTCGAGGTCGCATGACGGAGAGGGGCGTGAGGCCATGGCGCGTTCGCACTATAGGAAGACGGAGATGAGGAGGAAGCCCATGGAGACGGACGTCAAGGAGCAGGTGCCGGAGGGGCGGGGCGACGAGGAGGCGTGGCCCGGCCCCATGGCCGTGGCCACGGCGGAGGACCTGGCGGCGCTCGACGCGGACGTGGCCGCGCTCGACAGGAGGCTCTTCGTGGCAGAGACGGACGCGGGCGCGGCGCTCAAGTGGGCCCGCCGCTCGGGCCGCGCGGCCCAGGAGGCGCTGCGGCGCGCCAACGCCCTCACCGTGTGGGCCGCCGCCCTGACCGTGCTGCTGGCGGCCGACGTCGCCGCCGACATGATCGCAAGGCTGGCCGCATAGCATGGACAAGTTCACGTGGTTCCCGAAGTTCTCCGAGGCCATGGCGCGCATCCCCGACGAGAGGATGCGCGAGCGCTTCGCCTACGCCGTGGCCGTGTACGGCGCGACGGACGAGGTCGTGCCCCTGGAC
>CAVJGP010000123.1:0-8844 GCA_963648855.1 Alistipes onderdonkii
CACGGCCATCCGCAACCTCATCCGCGAGGAGAAGGCCTACCAGATCGACTCCGTGATCGCCGCGAGTGGCAAGGCCGGCATGCAGACGATGGACCAGGCCCTGTTCAACGTGGTGAAGGACGGCATCGTGGACAAGGATGTGGCCCTCACCCACGCCAACTACCCCGAAGCCCTCGAGCGCCGCTTCGCCGCCGAGAGGCTCTAAGGGAGAGACGCCCCCAATCTGGGGATGTGGTTGCAAGGGCCTCAAGAAACAAGAGTCCGTGATGAGGGAGTCCTCGCCATGGGGATGAGGCAGGGCAAAAAATCCCTGCGTTTGACACCGGCAAGAAGCCCTGTCTTCCGAGCAAGGAAGGCGGGGCTTCTTGCTTGCTTACGCTTGGTATAAGGTGCACTACCTGGTGTTTTGCCGCCGAGTAGGGAAATATGTGACATCGCGGCGAAACCTTGGACGCGTGCCGAATGCGACAGGGCACTCAGACACGGGGCGGCGCCTTGGACGCGCGTGGCATGCCGCAGACGGCGTGCGTCCAGGGGCGGCGCCTTGGATGTCCCTACAGGTCGAACTCCTTGTCGCTGGCAAGCACAATCACATTGTCAGGCTGTGTCTGCGCGTCAGGCGAGAGCGGGACGGCCTGCACATAGCGGAAAACCTGCTGCAGGCGCTCCAAGTAGGCGTTGAGGAAGGCGGACTTGGGACCTTCGAGCGCCGCGACCACGTTGGCGACAAGCACGCCGTCCGGGCTGAGGCAGGCGCGGGCATGACGGATGGCCTCAAGGCTCGCCAGCGACTCGACGGGACGCCGGCCCGCGAAGGTGTCGAAGACGATGGCGTCGTAGGGGCACGGACGAATGGCGTCCCCCCTGGCCGCACGCGCTGCGCGTTCGCGCAGGTACTCGGCACCGTCGGCACAGATGAGGCCGAGCCGACCGGCCGGCGTGAGCGAGCGGACATCGCCGCCACGGCCCTCGCCTGCAGGCGCGCCGACAATGCGCGTCATGCTTGAACGCACATTCAGACGCTCGTCGCAGGCCGTGCCCCCACCTGCAAGCACGTCCGAGTGCCTATCACCGCCTGTGTCCTCCCCCGCAGGCACATCCCCCGCGCCCTCGCCTACCTGCCCGTCGCACTCATCTGCGCCCGCAAGTCCATACTCCTCGATGAGCTCGCCGAGAAAGAAATGCCTGCGCGCGATGCTCGTGATGGCGGGGTCTATCTCCACCACGTCGATGCGGGCCTCGGGGCGCGTGGCGATGAGGTGCTTGGGGTAGGCGTAACCGCCGCCGCCCAGCATGAGGACGTTTTGGATGCGCGGGTTGACCTCGAACATGAGGTCGAAGGCAAGGTAGTAGTCAAAGACAGGCTCGAAACGAGAGTCCTCGTCCACATACGTGGCCGATTGCACGCTGCGCCCCACGCGCAAGAGGCGCACGGGACGGCCGTCCTCGTCGGCACGCGTGTACACGAGCGCCGGGCCGAACATCGTCTTGGGGTAGAGGTAGGCGTCGGCCTTGCCCGGCAGATGAAGCATCATCGCAGGTACCTTCCCGTCATGCTGGCCTCGCAGGCGGCCAGCTGCCGAGGCGTGCCCGAGAACACCACGCGCCCGCCTGCCGCGCCGCCGCCCGGCCCCATGTCCACCACGTAGTCGGCCGCGCGGATGACGTCGAGGTCGTGCTCGATGACGATCACCGTGGCGCCCGCCCCCACGAGGGCGTCGAACACGCCGAGCAGCACCTCCACGTCAAGCGGATGCAGGCCGATAGTGGGCTCATCGAACACAAACACGGCGTCTGCCTGGGGCTTTCCCAGCTCGCTTGCCAGCTTGAGCCTCTGGGCCTCGCCGCCGGAAAGCGCGGGAGTGGGCTCGCCGAGCGTGAGGTAGCCCAGACCCAGGTCATGCAGGGTCTGCAGGCGCACACGCACCCGCTTGAGGTCCGCGCAGGCCTCAAGCGCCTCGTCCACGCTCATCTCCATCACCTGCGGCAGGCTGAGCATGCGCCCCTGCGCGAAGGGACGGCGGATGTCCGTAGCCGCAGGAGCATAGCGCGACCCCCGGCAGTCGGGGCACTCGATGTCCACGTCGGGCAGGAACTGCACGTCAAGCGAGATAGAGCCCGTGCCGTCGCAGGTGGGGCAGCGAAGCGAGCCGGTGTTGTAGGAGAAGTCGCCCGCTTTGAGGCCTGCGGCGACGCCCGCCTCGCTTCGCGCGAAGGCACGGCGCAGCTCGTCGTGCACGTCGGCGTAGGTGGCCACGGTGGAGCGCACGTTGGCGCCGATGGGCGTGGCGTCGATGAGGCTCGCGCGGGCGATGCCCTCGGCAGCAAGCGCCGCCACGTGCGCAGGCAGGGGCTCGCCTGCGGCGGCGGCTTGAAGCGCGGGCACGAGCGTCTCGAGCACGAGCGTGGTCTTGCCCGAGCCCGAGACGCCCGTCACCGCCACAAGCCTGCCACGCGGGATGTCGAGCACAAGGGGGCGCACCGTGTGCAGCTCGCGCGTCTCCAGGTGGATCGTGCCGCGCTCGAACATCTCGTCCGTACCGGCCTGCGCGCGCCCCACGTGCGCCTCCTCGCGTAGGAAGGGCGCGATACGGCTCTGGGCGCTGTCGCGCACCTGCGCCACGCTGCCCTGGGCAATGACGCGCCCGCCGCCGGCGCCGGCCTCGGGGCCCATCTCCACCAGGTGGTCGCAGGCGGCCAGCACGCGTGTGTCGTGGTCGACCACCACCACGGAGTTGCCGTCGGCCACGAGGTCGCGCATCACGGCGAGCAGGCCGTCCACGTTGGCCGGATGCAAGCCGATGGAAGGCTCGTCGAGCACGTAAAGCACGCCGGTCGTGCGGTTGCGCACCGCGCGGGCGAGCTGCACGCGCTGACGCTCGCCCGTCGAGAGCGTCGACCCCGCGCGGTCAAGCGCAAGGTAGTCCAGCCCCAAGTCGAGCAGACGACGGGCGGTGTCGAGAAAGGACTCGCAGATGTTGGCGGCCATGGGGCGCATCTCGGCCGGCAGCGTCTGGGGCACGCCGCCCACCCACGCCACGGCCTCGCCCAGCGTGAGCGCGCACGCCTCGTCGAGCGAGATACCGCGCACCTGCGGCGCCCGGGCGCGCCCGGAGAGGCGCGTGCCCCCGCAGGCACGACAGGGCCCCTCGCGCAGGAACTTCGCCACGCGCGCCAGGCCCTTCTCGTCCTTGGCCTTGGCCAGGGCATTCTCCACCGTGTACACGGCGTTGTAGTACGTGAAGTCCAGCTCGGCGAAATCCTCGCTGTTCTTGGCCCGGTAGAGGATATGGCGCTTCTCGGCGGGGCCGTTGAACACGATGTCGCGCTCATGCTCGGTAAGGTCGTGGAAGGGGACGTCCGTGCGCACGCCCATGGCGCCGGCCACCTGCTTCATGAGGTCCCACATGAGCGTGCCCCACGGCTTGACCGCGCCCTCGTCGATGGAGAGTGACTCGTCGGGCACGAGGGCCGCGCGGTCCACCTCGCGCACCACGCCCGTGCCGCCGCAGGCCTCGCAGGCGCCGCCCGAGTTGAAAGCGAGGTCCTCCGCGCCCGGGCCGAAGAAGTCACGCCCGCAGGAGGTGCAGCGTATGGGCAGCTCAGCCGCCACGTTGAGGGTGGGCTCCATCCGTGCGCCGCAGTGGGGGCACACGTGCCGCCCACAGCGCGAGAAGAGCAGGCGCAGGCTGTTGAGCAGCTCGGTCATGGTGCCGAAGGTGGAGCGCACGCCCGGCACGGCGGGCCGCTGGTGCAGCGCGAGGGCCGCCGGCACATGGAGCACCTCGTCCACCCCGGCCCGGCCCGCCTGGGTGAGCCGGCGGCGCGTGTAGGTGGAGAGCGACTCCAGGTAGCGGCGCGACCCCTCGGCGTAGAGCACCCCCAGAGCGAGCGAGCTCTTGCCCGAGCCGGAGACGCCGGCCACGCCCACGAGCCGCCCCAGGGGGATGTCGACATCCACACCCTTGAGGTTGTGCACGCACGCCCCGCGCACCTCGATGCATGAAGGCGTTACGTTATCAGACATTGCCGTCGTTCCTCTCTCTACCTGCCGTTGCCTTGGGCCGCACGCGCATGCAATCCAGCGTGTCCCATACGAAACTGTGCCGCGCCACTCGCCCACGGGCGCCCCACCGACTCGCGTGTCGTCGAACTCCACCGTCCGTCACCGCCGAAAGCCGCCCGTGCCCTCAGTCGTACTTTCCCGCCCGCGCCAGAAGCGCCGTGCCGTTCTTACGCAGCCACGCCTTGTGCTCCTTGAAACCAGGGTCGTGCTGGGCCACAAGCGCCCAGAACCTGGGGGAATGGTTCATCTCCAGGCGGTGGCACAGCTCGTGCACCACCACATAGTCGAGCACCTCGGGCGGGGCGAGCATGAGAAGCACGTTGAAGTTGAGGTTGCCCTTGGACGTGCAGCTGCCCCAGCGCGTCTTCTGGCAGCGCAACGTGATGCGCCCGTACGTCACGCCGATGCGCGGGGCGAAATAGGTCACACGGGCCGGGACGGCCTCGCGGGCCTGCATCGCAAGCACCGCAAGGTCGTCCTCGCCGAGCAGCCCCTCGCGGGCCACGGCATCCTCGCGCGCGCGGGCGCTCTGGGCCACGCGCTTGAGCGCGGCTGCGACCCACTCCTCGTGCTCGGCGACGAAGCGCCTGATGGCGGCATCCGAGACGCGTCGCGGGGCACGCACGACCAGCGTGTCGGGGTCTTTCACCTGCAGGCCAAGCGTCTTGCGCGACGAGCGCACGACCTCCACCCGCGCCCCCGCGCACGTCCAGGGAGCAGGGGCAGGCTCGCCCACACGGGAGCGAAGCGCGACGGCACGACCGATTGCGCGAGCCGGAAGCTGGCCCACGCGGGCGCCGCATCCGTCCGCGCAAGCGCCACGCCCGACAGTGCCGTCGGTGCTACGCCCGAGCACGCCGGCACCCACGCCCGACCCGCCCGCCCTGGCGGCACACCCGCACGCGCAGGCCGGGAGAGCGGCGGCACCTCGCCCGCTCGCGTCAGCGCCACCCCCGAGCACGCCCGCGCCCGCTCCGCTCGCGCGAGCCCCCGCTCCCACCTCGCTCCCCTCGCCTGCCATGCCTCGCCGCTCGCCTCGCACGTCGCTACGCTCGGCCCAGGCTCGACTCGTGCTTGGCGCGGGCCTCCTCGGAGTAGCGCTGCTGGTAGCGAACGTCCACAAGCTCGGCCACGATGGCGATGGCAAGCTCGGCGGGGGTCTTCGCCCCGAACTTGAGACCGATGGGGCGCTTCACGCGCTCCCAGTCGGCCTCAGTGGCGCCCAGGGAGAGCACAAGGTCGTGCACGGTGGCGTTCTTGCCCTTGCAGCCCATCATGCCCACGTAGTGCGCGTGGTGCCGCGTGCCCCACGCGCAGCCCTGCGGGTCGAACATGTGGCCGCGCGTAAGGACGCACACATAGTCGTTCGGCCCGCATTCCAGCTGGTCAAGGCCCGAGAAACCGTCGCCCTCAAGCACGAGGCGCTCCACGCCGGGAAAGCGCTCCTCGTTGATGTAGGCGGGGTCGTAGTCCACCACGCTCACGCGGAAGCCCACGTGCGCGGCCAGCGCGGCGGTCTCGGCGGCCACGTCGGAGGCGCCGAGCAGCCATACGTGCACGCGGTCGAACAGGGGCGCGCTCATCCAGGTGAGGCCCGCGAACTGATCGTTGTGCATGGCCGGGCCGCGCGTGACGTCCTTCATCTGGAAGAGGTCGCGCGGGGAGTACTCGCGGCTCGCCACGACCTCCTTTGCGTCGCTGCAGAAGAAGACGAGCGGCTCGCCGTCGGCCGAGCCCACCTGCCCGTACTTCTTGGTGACCTCGTTGTCCACGTTGGCCTGGGCGGCCGCCGGGTCGAACACGAGCTTGAAGCCAATCCAGGCAAGCTCGCCCCCGTCGATGGCGGCGATGGCGCGCTCAAACGTGGGGATGTCGGCTTGCGTGATGCCGGCGAGCAGCGCGTCGAGCGCCACAGGCGTCACGTTCTCCTTGCCTGCCAGCGCCTCAGGCGCAAAGCACGGGAAGTCCTCCTGCGGGAAGACCGGCGTGCGCCCCTCCTTGAGCGCCTCCACGATAGCGACGAGCGTTTCCCTCTTCATGTGCAATCCTCTCCGATGCTTCTCATAAACTTACATGTCATATGGTAGCGAACGGCTTATGCCCACGTCCCGCACCCTCGCGGCATCCGCACGGCACTCGTCCTGCGCATCAGCTCACGCCGCCCCGCATGTCCGCGCCCGCGCACCCCTCTCTCCCCTCTCGCCTACCCCCACTCCCGCACGCGCTGCCGCATGCCCTCCACGTCGAGCACGCCGTATGCGAAGCCTTTGCGCACAAGCTCCTCGGGCACGAACTCGTCGTACTTGTCGAAGACGGGCACCTCGTCGGAATACACCAGCTCCATGGGGCTTTGGAGCGTCTCGGCCTGCTCGCACATGCAGGAGAGGAACTCGTCCACGCCCGCCTCCATGCGAAACTGCAGGTAGTAGGGCTTGGCCGACTGCACACCCTTGATGTTGAGGCGCGGGGCCACCTTCACCTTGAGCAGGCGCTCCAGCGCCATGAACGCGTAGGTGCCCAGCCAGGGGAAGAGCGCCCAGGTGTCGCCGCCCAGGTTGATGAGCCAGGCGCCGGGGGCCAGGCCGGCCCCGCCCTCGAGCACGTACTCCCCCGCCTGCGCGGCGGGCACGGGGGCGCACGACGCCTCGCCTGCGCGCGCGGGCAGCTCCCCCGCGCCCGTGGGCAGCACCACGCGGCCGTAACCCTCCTCCACCAGACCCGATGCGCGGGCGAGATGGCGGGCCTCGGCGAGCCTGCGCGTGGCGTTGCCCATAAGGTAGAGGTACTCGGTGTCCTCGGCCAGCACGCGCTGCATGCGCTCGAGCACGTGGGTGTTGATGTCGCCGGCCACCTCGCCGAAGTACGCCGGGATCTTGCCCTTGACCTGCGTGCAGTACACGAGGTGGCGCTTGTGGTCCACCTCCTCCACCAGCCACACGTGCCCAGCGATGGCCAGCAGCTCGCCGGCCGGCGGCGGGCTCACCACGGTGCCCAGCTCCATGGACTCGCAGCGCACCGTGTACTCCTCGTTGTCCTGAAACGTGGCGTAGAACTTGAACGACGAGGTGACCTGCTCACCGGCCAAGCCCACGATGAGGCCGCCCTCATCGGTGCGCTCGATGTGGTCGATGTCCAGCAGGTGCCGTAGGAGCACCTGGTAGTCCTCGAGCGAGATGTTGTCGAAGCACGACAGGCTGAGCACCCGGTTGGCCAGCTGCCCGGCGCTCATCTCGCCGCACGAGGCGAGCGTCGCCATGGTCTGGTGGTAGAGCAGGCTGAAGGGAAGCCGGCCCGTGCGCGGCGGCTCCACCCAGCGTTCCTCCAGGTAGACCTGCACAAGTGCGATGCCTTGGATGAGCTTCCAGGGGATGCACTCGGGCATGAGGGCGCGCGGCTCGGGCTCCTCCTCGCGCATGACGAACCACATCTCGCAGGGCCGCTCGCGCCGCCCCGTGCGGCCCATGCGCTGCAGGAAGCTGCTCACGGTGAAGGGCGCGTCTATCTGGAAGGCCCGCTCGAGCCGGCCGATGTCGATGCCCAGCTCGAGGGTGGCGGTGGTCACCGTGGTGAAGCGCCGGTCGTCGTCACGCATGGCGTCCTCGGCGCTCTCGCGCAGCGACGAGGAGAGGTTGCCGTGGTGGATGAGGAAGCGGTCGGGCTGCCCGGTGGCCTCACAGTAACGCCGCAGGCTCGTGGTGACGGCCTCGCACTCCTCGCGCGAGTTGACGAACACGAGGCACTTGGCGTCCTTGGTATGCTCGAAGATGTAGCCGATGCCCGGGTCGGCGTGCTCGGGGGCCACGTCGCTGGCGGGCTCAAGGCAGGGCCCCTGCGCGGGGGTGCCGCCGGCGATCTGCGTGCGCGGGCCGCGCGGCCCCTGCACGGCCTGGGGGCCGGTGATGAAGAAGTGCTCCATCGAGAGACGCCAGGTGCGTCCCTGCTCCTTTACCTGGGGAATGATGCAGCCCCGGCCCGTGCCGCGCGAGAGGATGTCACCCGTGAGCGCCGGGTCGCCGATGGTTGCGGACAGACCGATGCGGCGCGGGTTGACGCCCGCCATGCGCGAGAGGCGCTCGATGCAGCACAGCGTCTGCCCGCCGCGGTCGCCGCGCAAGAGGGAATGCACCTCGTCGATCACCACGAAGCGCAGGTCGCAGAAGAGCTTGGGGATGGCCGCGTGCTTGTGGAGCAGCAGGGCCTCCAGCGACTCGGGGGTGATCTGGAGCACGCCGGAGGGGTGCTTGAGCATGCGCTCCTTGTGCGAGGCGCTCACGTCGCCGTGCCAGTGCCACACGGGGATGTCGGCCTGCTCGCACAGGTCGTTCAGGCGATAGAACTGGTCGTTGATGAGGGCCTTGAGCGGGCCCACGTAGATGGCGCCCACCGAGGCCGGCGGGTTCTCGTCAAACAGCGACAGGATGGGGAAGAAGGCCGCCTCCGTCTTGCCCGAGGCCGTGGAGGCCGCGAGCAAGACGTTGTCGTCGGTGTTGAAGATGGCGTCGGCGGCGGCAACCTGGATGCCGCGCAGCTGGCTCCACCCGTGCTCGTAGATGAAGTCCTGCACGAAGGGCGCATAGCGGTCGAAGACGCTCACGGCAGGCCTAGATGGTGAACTCGGCGAACGTGCGCGGCGCGGGGGCAGGGGTGCCCGAGCCCGAGGCGCTCGCGGGCGCGGGGGCGCTGGGGGCGACGGGTCGCGAGGCGCTCGCGGGCGCGGACGCGGGGGCGCCCGAGGGTCGCGTGGTACCAGCGGAATACGGGTCGCCCGCAGCGCCGCC
>CAVJGP010000124.1:0-8814 GCA_963648855.1 Alistipes onderdonkii
CGCGGCATGCTCTTCCTCGACCTCATCCAGGAGGGCAACCTGGGCCTTATCCGCGCCGTCGAGAAGTTCGACTACACGAAGGGCTTCAAGTTCTCCACGTACGCCACGTGGTGGATCCGTCAGGCCATCACGCGCGCCATCGCCGACCAGGCCCGCACCATCCGCATTCCCGTCCACATGGTGGAGACCATCAACAAGCTCGTGCGCGTGCAGCGCGCCCTGCTCCAGGAGCTCGGCCGCGAGCCTACTCCGGAGGAGATTGCCGAGAAGATGGAGATGACTCCCGAGCGCGTCCGCGAGATTCAAAAGATCTCGCAGGAGCCCGTGTCGCTCGAGACCCCCATCGGCGAGGAGGAGGACTCCCAGCTCGGCGACTTCATCGAGGACTCCCAGGCCGTGGTGCCGCCCGACGCGGCGAGCTTCTCCATGCTCCAGGAGCAGATTTCCCAGGTGCTCGACACCCTGGCCGAGCGCGAGCGCAAGGTCATCGAGCTGCGCTTCGGCCTGGTCGACGGCCATCCCCGCACGCTGGAGGAGGTCGGCAAGGAGTTCGGCGTCACGCGCGAGCGCATCCGTCAGATCGAGAGCAAGACGCTTGCCAAGCTGCGCCACCCCTCTCGTTCCAGCAAGCTCAAGGACTTCATGGAAGAGTAAGCTTGTGAAGGAGTTGTGAGTCTCGTAAGGGCTTGCAACTCCTTCTTGCTTTTACCGTTTCGGACGCCTATAGTTGCTCCTTGCAGTTGCACCAACTGACAAATGAATTCCCCGATAGCTCAATGGTAGAGCACTCGGCTGTTAACCGAGGTGTTGCAGGTTCGAGCCCTGCTCGGGGAGCCAGTTAACTCCATGGCCGCCACAAGCGGCCATTTTCATATCGCCCCCTTAGCTCAGCGGATAGAGCGTTCGCCTCCGGAGCGAAAGGCCGACGGTTCGAGCCCGTCAGGGGGCACCACCCTTCAACGTATGCCCGCAGGTCTCAATGCCTGCGGGCTTTTTTGTGCGGCCCCGTGTCCATTGGGGGGAACCTGCCTATGAGCTGGGGCGCTGTGCTACCATCAAACGTTGTTTGTTTACGCGGGAACACCCGCCGTCCTGTCCTTAGGCCTTTTCTCGGAGGGTCATGTTGCCTATCACCTCTGCAGCCGCGTCACCCGCATCCGGCGTCGCCATCGACGCCCAGGGGCGCAGGCAGATCCGCAAGAGCACCGTCTTCATCCTCAAGCAGCTCGTGACGCGCGACTTTAAGCTCAAGTACCGCCGCAGCGTCCTGGGCGTGGTGTGGAGCGTCCTCAACCCGCTTCTCATGATGGCCGTGCTCACGCTCGTCTTCTCCAACATGTTCCGCTTCAACATCGAGAACTACCCCGTCTACCTCATCCTGGGCATGACGATGTTCTCGCTCATGAGCGACGCCACCAACGCCGGCATGCTCTCCATCATCGACTCGGCGGCCCTGCTCAAGAAGGTGCGCATCGAGAAGATGGTCTTCCCCTTGGAGAAGGTCTTCTTCTCGTTCGTCAACTTCCTGTTCTCGTTTATCGCGGTGCTGGGCGTCATGCTGTTCTTCCGCATCGCGCCCACGCCCTGCATGCTCGCGCTGCCGCTGCTTCTGGTGTACGTCTTCCTCTTCTGCGCCGGTATCTCGCTTCTCCTGAGCGCCCTCACCGTCTTCTTCCGCGACGTCATCCATCTGTGGGGCGTCGTCATCACGGCATGGAACTACCTGACGCCGGTGTTCTGGCCCGAGACGTACATCGACCAGCTCTCCGGCGGCATGCAGCAGCTGCTCCTGATGGTGGAGCACCTCAACCCCATGTACTACTATCTGTCGTACATGCGCCAGATCATGATGTACGGCACCATGCCCGACCTGCAGTTCAACCTTATGTGCCTGCTCTTTGCCGTCGTGACCTTCGTCGTGGGGCTCCTTGTGTTCCGCAAGACCCAGCGCAAGTTCATCCTCTACATCTAAGCGGGGGTTCCCATGTCTGATTCCACTTCGCAGCCCTCGGCGCAGACCGCCCCCGCGCCTGAGCCCATCGTCGTCGTCCAGAACGTCAACATGGTGTTCAACATGGCCTCCGAGCGCCTCAACAGCCTCAAGGAGTACTTCCTGGCGCTCGTGAAGGGCAAGCTCATGTTCAAGGAGTTCCGCGCTCTGAACGACATCACCTTCACGGTGAACAGGGGCGACGTCTTCGGCCTGGTGGGCACCAACGGCTCGGGCAAGTCCACGATGCTCAAGATTATCGCCGGCGTGCTTGAGCCCACGAGCGGCTCCTGCCGGGTCAACGGCACCATCGCGCCCCTCATCGAGCTGGGCGCAGGCTTCGACTACGAGCTCACCGCCCGCGAGAACATCTACCTCAACGGGGCCCTCCTGGGCTACTCCAAGGCCTTCATCGACGAGAACCTCGATGACATCGTCGACTTCGCCGAGCTGCGCGACTTCCTCGACGTGCCCCTCAAGAACTACTCCTCGGGCATGGTGGCTCGTATCGCCTTCGCCATCGCGACGGCCACCAAGCCCGACCTGCTCATCGTCGACGAGGTGCTCTCGGTGGGCGACTTCCTCTTCCAGCAGAAGTGCGAGGAGCGTATCAACCGCCTCATCTCCGACGATCACGTGACCGTGCTCATCGTGTCGCACTCCACCGAGCAGATCGAGCGCCTCTGCCATCGCTGCGCCTGGATCGAGAAGGGCCAGCTGCGCATGGTGGGCGACGCGCTCGACGTCTGCACCGCCTACCGCGCCCTGGGCCAGTAGGCGATGGGCGCGCAGGCTCCCTTCGGGGTGACGGGCGGCACGGCTAGCCAGACGGCGGGCGGCACGGCCGGCAAGGTGGCGGCCGGCGCGGCCGGCACGGCGGCAGGCGGCTCGGCCGAGCAGGCCCCCTTCTTCTCTATCGTCATGCCCTGCTACGGGGTGGAGGCCTACATCGCCGCCGCCCTTGCGTGCATCGAGGCGCAGACGGAGGGCTCCTGGGAGCTCATCGTGGTGGACGACGCCACGCCCGATGCCTCGGCGCGCATCGCGCAGGACTTCGCCGAGCGCGACCCGCGCGTGCGCGTGGTGCACCACGAGCGCAACGGCGGGCTTTCCCAGGCGCGAAACACGGGTCTCAAAGAGGCGCGGGGGAGCTACGTGTGGATCTGCGACCCCGACGACACCTACGACCCCGACCTTCTCGCCCGTGCGCGTGCCGCCCTTGAGCGCACGCAGGCCGACGTGTGCCTCTTCGGCTTTGCCGAGGAGTACTACGACGAGCACGGCGCCTTCATGTACCGAAACGAGCTGCCCCTGCAGCCGGCCGAGTGTCCCACGGCCCAGGACTGTCACGGCATGGTCATCGGCTGGGAGACGTCCACGCACTTCGGCTATGCCTGGAACAAGATGTATCGCCGCAGCCTCATTGAGCGCGAGGGCCTTTCCTACGAAGGCGTCCGCCTCATCGAGGACGTCCTGTTCAACGCCGCGTATTTCCGGGCGGTCGAGGGCGTCGCCATCATCGGGGGCACGCCCTACCACTATGCGAAGCGCCGGGGGCGCAGCCTCACCAACGCCAACGCCTACGGCTCGCGCGAGTACTTTGCGCTGCATCGCCGCCGCATCGAGACCCTGCGCGAGCTCTTTGTGGGCTGGGACGTCTTCGACGCGCCCACGCGTGAGACGCTCGGCGCCCTCTACGGGCGTTTCGTGCTGTCGGCCCTGGAGCGCTCGTTCTACCCGGCCGAGGGTGCTACACGCTCCGAGCGCCTGGCGTGGGCGCGCGAGGTGCTCGACGACCCGCTCTCCCGCGAGCTTCTGCCCGTCGCCGCGACGCAGGGCAGCCGGGTGCTCGCCCATAGCCTCTCGGTACTGCGCCGGCTCGACGCGCGGAGCGCCCTGCGCCTTGCCCATCTCGTGTACCTTGTCCATACGAAGGCCTACGGCATGTTCACGCGCCTGAGGTCGGGGAGATGACCTAACACCATGGAGCAGAACCGCCCGCTTCTGAGCGTCGCCATGCCCTGCTACAACGTGAGCGCCTACATCGAGCGGGGCCTTGCCTCCTTCGACGACGAGCGCCTTGAGGGCCGAGTGGAGGTGCTCGTCGTCAACGACGGCTCTACCGACGAGACGCCCGCCCTGGCGCGTGCGTTCTGCGCTCGACGCCCCGGTGTGTTCAAGCTCATCGACAAGCCCAACGGCGGCCACGGCTCGGCCATCAACGCCGGCTTGGCCCAGGCCCAGGGCACGTACTTCCGCGTGGTGGACGGCGACGACTGGGTGGACGCCGACCAGCTCTGCCTGCTGCTCGACCGCCTGGAGTCGTGCCAGGCCGACCTCGTGGTGGACGTAAAGACCGAGGTGGACATGGCCACCATGGCGCCCACGGTGTTCGAGCCGCCCGCCGAGCTCGCCTTTGAGGGCGCACGTCCTGCCGAGGAGCTTCTCGCCCTGGATGCCTTCGCGCCCTTCGCCATGATTCACACGCTCACCTGTCGCACGGCCTACCTGCGCTCCATCGGCCTTGAGCTGCTGGAGAAGACGTTCTACGAGGACCTTGAGTATGTGGTGAAGGCCACGCTCGACGCCCAGAGCGTGGAGTTCGCGGACTGCCGCGTGTACCAGTACCTCGTGGGCAACGCCTCGCAGAGCGTGGCCGACGAGAGCTACGTGCGCCGCTTCGACGACCACACGCGCGTCTGCACCACGCTCGTGGAGCTCTTGGTGAGGCGCGGGGACGGGCTGAGCCCTGTGCGGCGCGCCTACCTGGAGCGGCGCTGCGTCCTGGTGAGCCGTACGCACCTCAACATCGCGCTCATCTTCGACAAGGACCGTGCGCGCGGCGTGCGCCGGGCCCGCGAGTACATGGCCTACCTGCGTGCGTCTGCCCCGCTCATCGCCCAGGGTTGCCGCAGCCACTACCGCAAGGCGATGATTCTTCACTTTCTCGGTATAGACAGTCAGAAGAAACTCGACAGTCTCAAGAGGTAGTCATATAATGCAGCGAACCTTTAAGCGCGGCACTGTGAGGCCGCCAAGGAACATCAGCGAAATAGTGCTCGCGTTATGAATGCTAGAGCGTCCGATGCCTTAAGGGTGTTGGGCGCTTTTTTCATGAAAGGAGCGTGGGGTGGCAGAAGAACTCAAGCCAAAGGCCGTCGTCATGGACGAGGCGGCCGTCTCGCGAGCGCTCACGCGCATCGCGCACGAGATCCTTGAGGCCAACGGGGGAGCACAGGACCTGGCCATCGTGGGCATCGTCACGCGCGGCAAGGATCTCGCCGAGGACCTGTGCGCGCGCATCGAGGCCATCGAGGGCGTGCGCCCGGCCCTGGGGTCGCTCGACATCAGCCTCTATCGCGACGACTTCGCGACGCGCATCGCGCCCGTGCTGCACGGCACGTCGCTGCCGTTCAGCCTCGAGGGCAAGACGGTGGTGCTGGTGGACGACGTGCTCTTCACGGGCCGCACCATCCGCGCTGCGCTCGACGCCCTCATGGACTACGGCCGCCCCGCCGCCGTGCGCCTGGCCGTCGTCGTCGACCGCGGCCATCGCGAGCTGCCCATCAGGGCCGACTACGTGGGCAAGAACGTGCCCTCCTCGCACAACGAGACGGTGCATGTGTGCCTGAAGGCCTATGACGGCAAGACGGCCGTCGAGATCTGGGACGCCCAGGACTGGGCCCGCGTGAAGGCGGCCCGCCATGAAGGGGGCAAGACGTGCTAAGCGTACGCAACCTTATCAACACCACCCAGCTCACCTGCGACGACATCGAGCAGATCCTCGACACCGCGCGCACCTTCGAGGAAGTCAACTCCCGCACCATCAAGAAGCTCCCCACGCTGCGCGGCCGCACCGTGGTCAACCTGTTCCTGGAGCCCTCCACGCGCACGAAGAGCTCCTTCGAGCTTGCCTGCAAGCGCCTGGGCGCCGACACCCTCTCCATCGCCGGCTCCTCCAGCTCGGTGGTCAAGGGCGAGTCGCTCGTTGACACCGTGAAGACCCTCGACGCCATGGGCGTGGACATGTACATCTGCCGTGCCAAGAATGCCGGCACCCCCAACATCGTGGCCGCCACCTCGCAGGCGCGCGTGGTCAACGCCGGCGACGGCAAGCACGCCCACCCCACGCAGGCGCTGCTCGACCTGTACACCATCCGCAAGCGCCTGGGCCGCATCGAGGGCCTGCGCGTGGGCATCGTGGGCGACTGCCTGCACTCCCGCGTGGTGGGCTCGCTGGCCCCGGCGCTCGTGAAGATGGGTGCCGAGGTGACGCTCATCGGCCCGGGCCCCTTCATGCCGGCCCGCCCTGACGTGCTGGGCGCCTCGTGCACTCACGACCTCGACGCCATCCTGCCCAGCCTCGACGTGGTGTACATGCTGCGCGTCCAGCAGGAGCGCATGGAGGGCGCGTCCATTCCCTCCACGAGGGATTACTCGATGCTCTTCGGCCTTGACGAGCGCCGTGCCAAGCTCATGGCGCCGCAGGCCGTGGTCATGCATCCCGGCCCCATCAACCGCGGGGTCGAGATGTGCTCCCAGGTGGCCGACGCCGCCAACTCGCTCATTACGAGCCAGGTCAACGCAGGCGTGAGCGTGCGTATGGCCGTCATCTATCTTCTCCTCGGAGGTGAAGGCAATGCTATTGCTTAAGGGCGGCCATGTCGTCGACCCCCAGGTCGGCCTTGACGCCGAGCTTGACGTCCTTATCGGCGACGACGGCAAGGTGTGCCAGGTCGAGGCGGGCATCGAGGCCCCGCAGGGCTGCGAGGTGCTCGACCTTGCGGGCAAGTACGTCATCCCCGGCCTCGTGGACATGCACGTGCACTTCCGCGACCCGGGCCTTGAGTACAAGGAGACGGTCGAGGGCGGCTGCCGCTCCGCGGCGAAGGGTGGCTACACCGACGTGTGCACCATGCCCAACACCAAGCCCGTCTGCGACGACGCTCCCGTGGTTGCCTACCAGGTGGCCAAGGCCGAGAAGGCCGGGCTTGCGCGCGTGCATCCCATCGGCGCCATCACCAAGGGCGAGGCCGGCGAGAGCCTGGCCGAGATCGGCAACCTGTACAAGGCCGGCGTCTGCGGCTACTCCGACGACGGCCGCGGCGTGCAGTCGGCCGGCATGCTGCGCGTTGCCATGGACTACATCGCCCAGTTCGACCGCGTGGCCATCTCCCACTGCCAGGACGAGTCGGTCGTGGGCAAGGGCGTCGTCAACGAGGGCGTCGTCTCGAGCCGCCTGGGCCTGGCCGGCTGGCCTGCCCAGGGCGAGGAGGTGCAGGTCAGCCGCGACATCCTGCTCTCCGAGCTCACGGGGTGCCCCCTGCACATCGCTCACGTCACCACGGCCCACGCCGCCGACATGGTGGCCCAGGGCAAGGAGCGCGGCCTTGAGGTCAGCTGCGAGGTCTGCCCGCACCACCTGTTCCTGTGCGAGGACGACATCACCGACGACTACGACACCAACTTCAAGATGAACCCGCCCCTGCGCACCCGCGAGGACATGCTCGCGCTGCAGGAGGCCCTGTGCGACGGCCGCATCGACTGCGTCGTGAGCGACCACGCCCCCCACGCCGCGCACGAGAAGGCGCTCGAGTTCGAGCTCGCGCCCTTCGGCATCGTGGGCCTTGAGACCGAGCTTCCCCTCATCCTCACCCACCTCGTCAAGACGGGCAGGATGACCTGGACCCGCCTGGTCGAGGCCATGTGCGTGCGTCCCCGCCAGATCTGCAGGCTCGACCGCGTCGCCGTCGAGCCGGGCTGCCAGGCCACCCTCACCGTGGTGGACCCCGAGGCGCCCTTCACCGTGACGGCGGATTTCCTGGAGTCCCGGGCGAAGAACTCGCCCTTCATCGGCTGGGAGCTTGCCGGCCGTGCCATGTACGCCTTCGTCGAGGGCAAAGCTATCCTTGCTAACGGAGAGGTGGTTTCCCAGTGAACCCTTTGATTGATGACGGCTCAACCCCCAAGGCGCTCCTGGCCCTTGAGGACGGCAGCGTGTTCGAGGGCCTGGCCTGCGGCGCCGCAGGCGAGACCTTCGGCGAGGTCGTGTTCAACACCTCCATGGTGGGCTACCAGGAGATCGTGAGCGACCCCAGCTACGCCGGCCAGATCGTGACCCTCACGTACCCCCAGGTGGGCAACTACGGCGTGTGCGACGAGGTCATGCAATCGCCCGAGCTGTACCTGCGCGGCCTGGTGGTGCGCGACATGTGCCGCACGCCCAGCAACTGGACGAGCAAGGGCAGCTTGCCTGAGCTCCTGCGTGCCCACGGCGTGGTGGCCATCGAGGGCGTCGACACCCGCGCGCTCACCCTCACCATCCGCGACAAGGGCGCCATGCGCGCCGCCATCTCCACCACCGACCTCGACCCCGAGAGCCTCGTGGCCCGCGTCCGTGCCTCCGAGCGCATCTCCGAGCACAACTTCGTGCCCGACGTCTCTCCCAAGGAGGGGCGCACCGTGCCCGCCCAGGGCGAGAGGCGCTTCCGCGTGGTGGCCTTCGACTGCGGCGAGAAGCAGGGCATCCTCGAGGGCATGACGTCGCGCGGCTGCGAGGTCACCGTCGTGCCGTGGGACACCCCCGCCGAGAAGGTCCTCGAGATGGACCCCGACGGCGTGTTCTTCTCCAACGGCCCCGGCGACCCCGAGCAGGTGGGCCCCACCGCCCAGGCCGCCCGCGCCATCATCGGCAAGAAGCCGGTCTTCGGCATCTGCCTGGGCAACCAGCTCATCTCCATCGCCGCGGGCTCGCAGATCGAGAAGCTGCCCTACGGCCATCACGGCGGCAACGAGCCGGTCATGAACCTGCTCACCGGCAAGGT
>CAVJGP010000125.1:0-8680 GCA_963648855.1 Alistipes onderdonkii
ATGACCATCTTGCCGGCGTTGATCACGCCGAAGCGCGTGGCGAAGCGGTTGAGCTGGTCGAGGATGTGGCTCGACACCACGATGGTGAGGCCTTCCTCGCGGTTGAGGCGCTGCAGGCTCTCGCGCATCTCATGGGTGGCCGCCGGGTCGAGGCCGTTGAAGGGCTCGTCGAGCAGGAGCAGCTTGGGCTTGCCCACCATGGCGAGCGCGATGCCCAGGCGCTGCTTCATGCCCAGCGAGAAGCTGCGGGCCTCCTTGGAGCCGGTCTTGGACAGGCCCACGAGCTCCAGCAGATGGTCGCAGTGGGCGGAGGGCTTGGCCACGCCCAGGGCGCGGGCCTTGTAGAGCAGGTTCTCCTTGGCGCTCATGCGCTCGAGCAGGCCGGGCGCCTCGATGAGCGCGTCGGCGCCCATGAAGCCGCGGCGCTCGTCGGGCTTGCCGCCCAGCACCGACAGCTCGCCGGACGTGGGCGAGGTGAGGCCGCAGACGAGCTTCATGGTGGTGGACTTGCCGGTGCCATTGCGCCCCACGAAACCATAGATGTCGCCCTCGCGGACCTCCATGTTCAGGCCGTCGATGACGTTCTTGCTGCCATACGTTTTGGTGAGGCCGTGCGCGTAGATGGCCGCGCCTGTGCCTTGAGCTGGCATGTGGAACCCTCCTTTTTGAGACAGGACGTGCGTGTGCCGTGCTTTCGAGGGGGAAGGATAGCACGCGCGCGCGGGCTGTATGGGCGCATGGGTGCATATGGCACCACAACGAACGAATAAATAACCAAACGGACTCAATGTAATGCAATACGGTTCCCAACATGCGCCGCAGCGTACCTCCCCCACCGCCCGCGTGCTACACTTGCCCCATGTTCGCCCCACGCGAAGGAGGCTCTTGTATGAATACGCTACGCAACGTCTTCGGCCCCGACGGCACCATGCACACCGAGCAGACCGTCGGCAACATGCGCATCAACCTCAACACAGGCACTGCTTCCTACACCCTCGGCTCAACCAAGGTGGGCTCTCTTGGCCGCATGCAGACGGTCGTCCGCCCCGACGGCAGCATCGGCAACGAGCAGACCATCGGCAACATGCGCTACAACTTCGACACGGGCACCATCGACTACCTGCTCTAACGCACGGGCCGAGCGGCACGGCGCCTACCACCAGAAAGAAAGGCACCATGGCAGACGAGAAAGAAAACGCGCGGCTCGACGACCTCGAGCTTGACGCGGTCAGCGGCGGCACGGTGTACTCGGAAGAGGACTCCAAAGTCGTGTACAGCAGGTCGGGCAAAGAGATCGGCCAGGTTGTGGACGGCCAGATCATCTACACCCCATGCCCCAAATGCGGCAGGCCCACCTATGCCGAATGGCTCTGCTACCACTGCGACCCGTGCGACGACTACTGGTTCTGGTCGAGCTCCATCTCCAACCAGCCCTGGTACGGCACCAGGCAGTCGCTGATCGACGCCTTCGGCTGACGCCGCCCCCGCCCTTCCGCTCCCCCTCGCCGTTGTGTGCTAGCATGCGCAGGCATTACGCACGACGCGCGAGAGGGAGCAAAACATGCCCACGAAGCTTCATCCGGGCCCGGTGTACGGGCCCGTCCATAGCCGGCGTCTGGGGGTGTCGCTGGGCGTGAACCTCATGCCCACCACCGGCAAGATTTGCACGTTCGACTGCCTGTACTGCGAGGACGGCTTCAACGCCGAGCGCCGCACGCCCGACGGCTGCGTGAGCGCCGAGGACTTCGAGGCCGCGCTCGAGGCCAAACTCGAGGAGATGAGCGCCCAGGGCGTGCTGCCCGACGTCATCACGTTCTCGGGCAACGGCGAGCCCACGGCCGCGCCGTGCTTCCCTGCGGCCGTGCGCGCCACGGTGCGCCTGCGCGACGCCTACGCCCCGGGCTGCAAGATAGCCGTGCTCTCCAACGCCACGCTGGCAGACCGGCCCGCCGTGCGCGAGGCCCTCATGCTCGTGGACGACAACATCCTCAAGCTCGACACGGTAAACGCCGACTTCATCGAGTTCCTCGACCGGCCCTGCGGCCCCTACGACGTGGAGCACCAGGTGGAGACGCTCGCCTCCTACGAGGGCCACGTCATCGTGCAGACCATCTTCCTGCGCGGCGAGTACGAGGGCAGAAGCTGCGACAACACCGGCGAGGAGTACGTGGGGCCCTGGCTTGAGGCCCTGCGCCGCATCGCCCCGCAGGCCGCCACCATCTACACCATCGACCGCCCCACCCCCGCGCAGGGCCTTGAGAAGGCGCCCGCCGAGGTGCTCGACGCCATCGCCGAGCGCGTTCGCGCCCTGGGCATCCCCTGCCAGGTGTCGTACTAGGGGGAAGGCGAGAGAGCGAGGGCGCCGGGGGCACGGAGGCCGCGCGGGCAAGGTGGGGCCGCACGGACACGCGCGCCTGGCTTGCCCGCGCGGCCGCGCCCACCCCAAATCGCTCGCCTGCCACGCAGGCCCTATTGCGCGGGCTTGAGGCGGGCGAGCTCCATCTTGCCGCGCAGGCCTGCCGCCTCCACGGGCACGAAGAGGCGCGTGTAGACCCGGCCGCGCACCGGCAGCACGCACGGCGCGAAAAAGGAGCCGGACTGGCGCAGGCCGTGGGCGTGCAGAAAGTCCGCCACGCGCGTGCGCACCGCGCCCGTGGGGTCGAAGCCGGGGATCTTGTCCTCGTCGGCACTGTAGTGCAGCATGGCGCAGGGGCAGCCGCCGAAGTGAGCGGGCGGCTCGGGCACCTTGTCCAGGCCGGGCATGAGATGGGCGTAGCGGGCGGGCACGGCGCGGCCCCAGCGCGTCTCCACGCTCGACAGGTCGCTTGCCTGCACGTCCATCACCGCCGCGAACGACGACACGGGCATGCCGTCGAGCAGGGAGTCCTGCGCCTCGTTGGCCACGAAGCGGTCGTAGCCGCCCTCGCAGCCGTCGTAGTAGATGAGCCACTCGTCGGCCACGGCCAGGACGGGGCCTGCCTCGGGGGCCTCCACCACCTCGCGCAGCACGCCCAGGCGCTCGTGCACGGCCTGGGCCCGCGCGAGCTGCACGGCGCTGCCCTCAAGGCACAGGTCCACGTACTCGCGCGCGCCCGCCTGCCCCGCCAGCACGTCTTTTGCCTGTTGCACCTGGTAGCCGGCGTTTTTGAGCATCACGCACTCCACCACGCGGAACACGTCGGCGTTGGAGTAGGTGCGGTAGTTGGAGTCCGGGTCGCGCTGCGGTCGCAGGATGCCGAGCTGCTCGTAGTAGCGCAGCGTGCCGCGCGAGATGCCCAGCGCCTGCATGAGCACGTTGGTGGAGTATGACTTTCCCCGAGCCGTCTGCTGCATCGTCGTCTCCCCTTCTCGGATGCGTCATCAGCCTGATTGCGCACGAAGGCGGCAGGCCCGTGCAAGGCAGGGCCGCCGCCGTGTGGGGTCAAACTGTAACGCAAGCGCCCGAAAAGTGCAGCACCCGCACAGGGGCGTTGGGCGAGAAGGGCGGACGGACGTGCGGCGAACGCCCCAAGCACACGAAGGCGGCGGACGCCCCGAGGGACGCCCGCCGCCTTTCTCACGCTGGGCCGCCGGGGAGACGACGGCCCGTGCGCTTATCGCTTACTCGCAGATTCGCCTACTCGACGCCCTTGGCGGCGTTCTCGCCGGCGATCTTGCCGAAGACCAGGCACTCGCCCACGTTGCCGGTGCCCTGGTAGTAGAACGTGTTCACGCCGCCCAGCTCGCCTGCGCTGAACAGGCCCTTGATGGGCTCGCCGTCGGTACCCATGACCTGGGCCTTGGCGTTGCGGCGCGGGCCGCCCTGGGTGTTGAGCATCGCGGGCTGCAGCGGCAGGGCGTACAGGGTGCCGGAGAAGGCGCGCATCGTCTCGGCCGGGCGGTCGTACTCGATGTCCTCGCCGGTCTCGGCGTAGCCGTTGAAGCGCTCGATGGTCTTGGCGAGAATCTCGGGGTCGGCCTCGATGAGCTCGGCCAGGCCGGCGGCGTCATCGGCGGAGACGATCTTCTCGTCGACGTTGGTGGGCAGCTTGCCGAGCTCCTCGAGCAGGGCCTTCTGCTCCTCGTCGAACACCATCCAGGGGCGGTAGCACTGGTTGGGGATGCGCCAGGTGCCATGGCTGTACACGTGACCGTGACGGTCGATGTAGTCCTCGCGGAAGTAGCGCGAGCCGTCCTCGGCCACGCAGATGAGGGCGCCGTGCGTCGCCGGCTCAAAGCCGCTCGACATGAAGAGCTGGCAGCGCTCGCCTTCCTCTACCTCGTAGGAGTTGGCGCCGAGCATGCCCAGGCCCTCGTAGTTGTGCATGTGCCACAGGTCCGCGCCGACCTCGATGCCCATGCGCACGCCGTCGCCGAAGTTGTGCAGGCCGCCGATGGGGGCCATGCGCGGGATGCCGAGGAAGTCCTGAATCATCTGCTTGTTGCACTCGAAGCCGCCGCAGGCAAGGACAACGCCGGAGTTGGCGCCGATGCGCAGCTCAGCGCCCTCGTGCTCGATGACGGCGCCCAGGATGGCCTTGGTCTCGGGGTCCTGGATGAGGTGCTTGGCCGGGGACTCAAGCCACACGGTGATGTTCTCGGCCTGGCTCTCGACGCCGCCCTGGACGGTGGCGTACATGAAGCCGTCGAAGCACACGTCGTGGGCGGTCACGGCGTCGACGGCGTCAGAGTCGCCCAGCTCGGGGTACTCGGGGCACACCCACTCGTAGATGGCCGCGATGTCCAGGCCGGCCGTGGGGCCGTCGTTCTTGTGCTCGGCGGCGTACTCGCTCCAGATGCAGGGGGCCTCGGCGCCCATCTCGCGGAAGATATCGGGCGTGGTGGCCAGGCCCTCGGCGTAGGTGCGCACGACCTCGTCGTCCTGGTCCATCTTCCAGCCCAGGTTGTGCAGATAGCGCTCGAGGGCGTCGACGTCCTCGGTGTACATGGCGATCTGGCCGCAGAAGCGGGAGTTGCCGCCCTCCTCGCCCTCGGGGGCGGAATCGACGAGCAGGACCTTGGCGCCGGCCTTGGCGGCGTAGAAGGCCGCGGTGCCGCCGGCTGCGCCGTAACCGATGACGACGACGTCGTACGTCTCGTCGTAAGCGGCCTCGTCGGCAAGGGCAGCGCTGGCGACCGAGGCGGTCGCGGCGAGCGCGGCGGTGCCGCCGGCGGCGGCGATGAAGCTGCGGCGGCTGACAGAAGAAGACTTGGCAGACATGAGCTCTACCTCCTTGACGTTGCGGCCGCCCTCTCGAATCCGCAGGGGATACGTGAGCGGGCAGGCCACCTCGGGCGCTCCCTTCGGCGCCCGGCCTGGTTCCGAATGTGAAGCGGCTATGATGGCCGTGTCAAGAAGTTGTGTTTTGCCTGGTAGATGAGGCGCGAGAAAAGCAAGGGCCACACAGCGGCTAACGTAGCCGAGGTCAAGCGCCCTAGTTTGGGGCGGACGAGGAGGGGCGCGGGGCGGGGACAAAGGGGCGGGTGCAGAGACATGCGGGCAGGCGGCGGGCGGCGCGTGGGGGGCGCAGGGCGGCGCGAAGAGACATGCGGGCGGGTGCGGGATGGCGCGCGGGCAGGTTCCAGACGGCGCACGAGAAGCGCGAGGATGCGCCGCAACCCGCCCGAGCACAGAGCGTATCCAGAATCCGGCGAGCCCCCTTAGTCGGACAGGCCGCCCCACTCTATTTTCGATGCCAGATACTCCTTGAAGTACGGCAGCTCAAAGCCCACCCGTCCCCGGCCGCGCTCGCCGATGACGCCCGCATCGATCAGGCGGCGACGATATTGGCCCACCTGTGCCGACGACCTACCGAGCCGCTCGACCAAATCCGCAATCTCCGACTCGCCTCCGTCTTCGAGCATCGCGGCGGCGAAACGGACGTCCTCGGCCGAGAGCTCGCGCAGCGTCGCCTCGAGAACGCGGTCTTCCAGCTCGTCTCTTGCAAGGCGAATGCCAGCCTCGAACGCCTCGTCGGTGATGCCCTTCTGCTCGGGGTCGACATCCCACGACCGATAGCCCACGAGCTGCATGAGAAACGGGAAGCCCTCGATGCTCTCCACGGCCATGTCCAGGCCCTTTTCCGAAGGCTCGCGCCCGTTCTCGCGAATGGTCTTGATGAGAGCGTCCCTCACGTCATAGTCGGCGATGCGACCGAGATTGAAGCGCTGGGCACGTCGCAAAAACGACACCGTCTTGTCGTTGAGCAGGGACGACACGTTGTTGGGAAGGCCCGCCATAAGCAGGGCGACCTTGCGGTCCTCGCGCACGAAATGCTGGTAGACGGCGGCAAGCTCCACCATCTCAGACAGCTTGGGGTCGATCTCGTCAACCGTTATGAGCACGCCCGTCCCCTTGTCGTTGATGGCTTGCAGCATATCGGTCATGCGATACCGCCAGTTGCTCTTGGGCTCGGCGGCACTCTCGAACGTGACGGAGCCCAACGGGGCGATCTCGAGGCCGGTGATATGGCCGCCCGACGCGTTGCTGAGCAGATGGGAGGCGTTTCGCCTGAGCCCGATCTCGATGTCTTCAAGCATGCCGGGCAGCGCCGTCGTGCCGACGGCAATCCAACCGTTGGCCTCGGCTTTGTGGGCCAGAACGGAAAGCAGCGCCGTCTTCCCCGTACCTCGGGCGCCCGAGAAAAGCGTGGTGAGCTCCGGGCGCCGGCGCTCGCTCGCAAACGCGCGCTCGACGTCGCGCACAATCTGCCGGCGCCCGGCAAGATGCGCAGGTATCTCGCCAAAACTCGGCGTGAACGGATTCTCGAACTCCATGGCCCCCGCCCCCTTCAAGCACGTCGCATGCATCGCTTAGTATCGCTTAAAAGCTCTTAAAAGTGCTTAAATCCTCTTAAAAGCTCTTAAAAGTTATTAAAAGCTCTTAGTTTCTCTTAAAACAGGCGTGACCTGCGAAAACAGCGAGCTGCATGAAGCACTTGGCTGCGGCGGGCACCCAACGTGCTACCATTCAAGGCCGGCGACCGCAAGGACGGTTGCACACGGCACGGGAATAGGATGAGGCGAGTCATGGCGGTACAACGACAGGAGGGCACACGCAGCGCGGCGAACGTGGAAGGCGTCGGCGGCGCCCCCGGCTCCGGCGGCCAGGCGCATCTCGGCGTGGTGCTCGCCATTTACCTGCTCGGGCTGCTCGTGGGAGGGCTCTATGTGGGCATGGTGTCGCCCGTGCGCACGGTGGTGCAGGCGTCGTTTGGCCTGAACGACAACGCTGGCATCTGGATGATCAACATCTACACGCTCTTCTACGCCGCGCTCATCCCCGTGGTGGGCAAGCTGGCCGACCGACGCGGACGCAGCCGCGTGTTCACGGCGTGCCTGGTCGTCTTCGCCGCGGGGTCGCTGCTGTGCGGCCTAGCGAAGTCGTGGGGCGGCTTCGGCGTGCTTCTCGCGGGCCGCGTGGTGCAGGCGGCGGGCGCGGGCGGCATGATTCCCGTGGCCAACGCGGCGATAGGCACGACGTTCCCCGCCGAGAAGCGCGGCATGGCGCTGGGCCTGGCGGCGGCGGTGGCGGGCCTGGCCAACGTGCTGGGCGCGGCGGTGGGCAGCGCCGTCATCGGCGTCGTGGGCATCCAAGGCTGGGACGTCATGTTCTTCCTCGCCGTGCCCCTGTGCGCGGCGCTTGCGGCTGCCTCGGCGGTGTTCCTCCGCAAGACGGAAACCGCCCACGGCACGACTCAGGCCGACGAGACGCCCGCCCGCTTCGACTGGACGGGGTCGGTGCTGCTCGTGGCCTGGGTGCTATTGCTGCTCCTGGGCATCAAGGAGGTCGACTTCGCCGACCTGGCGGGCACGTTGCAGCGCCCCGAGGTGTGGGCGACGTTTGCGGCCGCGCTTGTCTGCATCGTGGCCTTCGGCAAGGTTGAGCGCCGCGCTCAGGACCCGGTGTTCCACATGGAGTACCTGCGCAGCCGGCCCATCGTCGTCACCATGGTGGCGTCGTTTTTCGTGGGATGCACCATCATCTCGATGATGCTCGTACCCCAGTACGCTGAGTACGCCATGGGCGACCCCCTCGGCTCGGGCGGGTACTACGTGCTGGCAATCGGCGCGGCATCGCTCGTGGGCCCTCCCCTGGGAGGCAAGCTCATCGACCGCTTCGGCCCCAAGCCGGTGCTCGCGAGCGGCCTGGTCGTCATGGTAGCGGGATTCCTGTTCCTGGCCCTCGTCGCAAGCGCCGCGCCGAGCGCGCCTTTGCTCATCGCCGGCCTGGCGGTGGTGGGCTTCGGCATGGGCTTTGCCATGGGCGCCCCCACCAACTACATGGTGCTCGAGAACACCGACGAGCGCGACGGGGCCTCGGCCGTGGCCACCATCGCCCTCGTGCGCCAGGTGGGCACGAGCCTGGCCCCCGCCGTGCTCGTGAGCCTCATCGCCTCGGCGCCCGGCATGCTCGGCTACCAGAGGATGCTCGCCTGCGTGGCCTGCTTCTGCCTGGCCGCCCTCGTGGCGATCGCGCCGTATCGCAGCCCGAAGCGGGAGGGCAAGCAGGGGTAACGGGGGCGACGGCCACGGCACGCCTTTGTCGACAGGGGTGGTTATAAGGCATGTACAGCTTGCCGCAAAAATACTACTCGCGATAATACTTATCACGACTAGTATTCTCAGCCACCGTGCCACCCACGATCACAGCGAACGAACGGGGTGGCCTGAGGGCCGAGCGAGGCGGACACCATAGGCA
>CAVJGP010000126.1:0-8654 GCA_963648855.1 Alistipes onderdonkii
TACGCCAAGTGGGCGGCTGTGCCCGCGCCCAGCTCGTTCAAGGACGTGGCCTCGGGCGAGTGGTACGCCGGCTGGGTGTCGCAGGCGGCCCAGGCCGGCCTCATGACCGGCATGAAGGACGCGCGCGGCAGCTACACGGGCTACTTCGAGCCCGAGCGCGGCATCACGCGCGCCGAGGTGGCCACGGTGCTGTGGCGCATCGCCGGCAGCCCCGGCGCCACGGCGTGCCCGCTGCCCGACGTGTCGGGCCACTGGGCGCAGGCCGCCGTGTCGTGGTGCTACGCCAAGGGCGTCGTGACCGGCTACACCGCGGGCGCCAACGCCGGCAAGTTCCTGCCCGACGCGCAGGTGAGCCGCCAGGAGCTCGCGGTGATGGTGTGGCGCTTCGCCAAGTGGGCCGGCGCGAAGACGGCCAACCCGCCCGTCAGCGCCTTCAACTCGTGCGGCGACACCTACCTGGTGCCCGACTGGTCGCGCGACGCCATGACCTGGTGCGCCGCCGCCGGCGTCATCACGGGCGTGCAGGGAGGGGCCAAGCCCATGCTCGCCCCCGAGGGCGGCGCCACCCGCGCGATGGCGGCGAAGATCTTCGTGCAGACCCAGAAGATCACCTCGGGCGCGATGGTGCCCTACTCCGAGGACGGCGCGGCCGAGGAGGCGCAGGCCGAGGCCGGCGACGTGACGTTCGACGACGTGCAGGCCGACTCGGCCGGGACGACCGGCGGCGCGGCCGTCGCCGACGGGGCCTTCGACGCGGTGGAACCCGGAGAGTCCGGTGCCTCGGCCGACAAGCCCGACGCGGCTGACAAGGCAGGCGACGCCTCGACCGGCGAGACCGACCAGGCCGACAAGGCAGGCGACGCCTCGACCGGTGAACCCGACCAACCCGGCGAGACGACCGACGATGCGACCGGCGAGCCCGACCAGCCCACTGAGGCGACCGACGCCGCCGCGACGCCGCCGAGAACCCGGGCGCCGACGAATCGGCAGCCGCAGGCGAGCCCGACGCCGCCGCAGCCCCCGCCGACTCGGCCGACGCCGCGAGCGACTCCGAAGGCGCTGACGACTTCGCCGAGTCCGCATCCTTCGACTCGCCCGACGGCATCGCCGCCTAGCGGCACAGATCGGCACAACCCCGACGCGCCCTGCGATTCGCCCGCAGGGCGCGCCCTTCTTTCAGCAGCCCAACGTCACATCGCCACCCCGCGTAGGCGCCAAAAGGCTTGCACCGCAACCAAACCAGCGATGCCAGTCAAATAAGAATCAAATAAGAATCAAATAGCAAGCAAATAAGATTCACCTGCACTCAACCATCAAAACACCTGGTAAACCGTCTGTCGGCTTGTTCAGACACCATCGCACGCGCCAACCTGCGGTTTACGGAGCAAATAAGAATCTATACCCCCTACGCCCACCAAGGCACGTAGCGCATGTTCTTCTTCGAAGCTTCGGGGTCGAGCTGCCTGATGAGCCCTTGCTCGACGCACTCCCGCGTAAGCCGCGACACCTGGGCCGTCTGCGAGTCGCTCAGCCCGAAGCGCTCCCGCAGCGACTTGTTCGTGGCGGCGTCGGCGTTGGCGTACTTGACGCACGCGTGCCAGTAGCAGGCCATGCGCCGCTCCTGCGGCGTGAGGTTCTTGAACGGGACGTCGGCGAGCAGGGTCACCCGCGTGTTGTCGCCGGCGACCTCGATGCGCGGCGCCGGCAGCTGCCTCAGCTCGCAGGCCGCCACCATCTTGTCCCAGCCGCTGCCCGCCTCCTCGCAGAGGTCGAGCCTACGCAGGAGCGCCGCCATCTGCTCATTGCGCGAACGCGGCGGGTCGTTGAGGATGCGCATCATGTCGACAAGCGGCGCGCCGGGGTTCGAGACCTCCACCCTGTTCGAGAAGACCTCGATGAGGGGGCCCGCGCCCGTGACTGCGAAGTCCTGGTGGATGAGCGCGTTGGCGACCGCCTCGCGGACCACGATCTCGGGCAGCTGCGTCACCTCCCGGCGCGTCGCCCGCTCGATGACGGTCGTGGCCGGCAGCAGGCTGAGGACGTACTCGACAACGCCGTCGAGACTCAGGACGTACCCTTGGGCGAACGTCTTCTGGCGGCTCATGACCAGGCGCCCGTCGCCCTCGTACTGGATGACGCGCGCGGCCTTGCGCGCGACCGACGGGAACTCCGCGAGGTTCTTGGCGAAGAGCAGCGCGCCCATGTTGGTGATCGAGACGAGGCCGTTGTCCTGGACAAACGCAAGGTTCTCCTGCACCAGGTAGTGGATCACCCCGTCCACGTCGCGCACGACGGGTAGCCCCTGGCGCTCGAAGTAGGCCTCGACCCCCAGATAGTCGGCGATCTCGTCGGGCGCGACGTCGCTCGCCGCGACCTGCGACTCATACACGGCGTGCTGGACCTTGTTCCACAGCTCACGCTCGCGTTCCGACCCCCGCACGAGCTCGTGGGAGCTGCTGCCGGACCTGATGTAGGCCTTGCCGTCGAAGAGAACCAGGCTATGGGCTGCCGGCCATATGCGCAGAAGGACGAGGTCCATCCCCTCCACGCAAACGCGCTCGAACTCGAACTGCGCGTTGTCGGAGAGCTTCAGGCGGAGCCACAGCTCGAGCTCCTGGGCGCCCTTGCGGCACGCCTTGGGGTCAAAGGTCGTGCCGACGATGGCATGGGTCGTGTCGTCGATTCCCCACACCTTGTAGGCGAACCGCCTCTCGAGCCGCGCGGCGGAGTTCGCGAGCGCCGAGATGTCGCGCCCGATCTGCTCCGGGTTGGCGTTGTTCGCCTTGAACTCGACGTACTCGGTCTCGCTCGGAAGCCGGCGCAGCTCCTCCACGAGCAACTCGGCGTTTTCAAACGGCGACATCAGCACCTCCAGGCACTCTTGATTTGCGGGCAAGTATACCGTCTCCGCTTGCTATGAAGCAAATAAAAATCAAATAAGAATCAAATAGCGAGCAAATAAGATTCACCCGCACTCAACCAGTAAAATACCTGGTAAACCGCAATTTTGCATACACGGTGTCCTTCACGCACACCAATATGCGGTTTACGAAGCAAATAAGAATCATGTAGAAACGCGCACCGCCGCGAGTACGGCAAACGCCAACCCGCCACGCTTTGGCAGTCCCTTATTAGGTCCCGAGAAAAACGCGGCTGAATCTCTTTTCAGCTACGCTTAAAGTTGTCCGCCATATGGCTATCATGGCGGCATCTAGGTCGATCCGAGGGATTGGGGTCATATGAGACGAGCAAGCAGGTTAGCGCGGCAACCGCGTCGGGCACTCGCTGGGATAGCGCTCGCGGCGGTCCTTGCGTGGGCACCTTTTGGGATGGCCGCACAAGCGCCCGCGTACGCGGACGACACCGAGGCGCAGGCAGCCCAAGTAGCCGAAGAGGGCATCACCTTCGACGACGTCTCGCCCGACGAGGGGACGTTCGATGCCAGCGAGAGCGAGTTCGCCCCCGTCGACGAGAGCGACCAACTCGCCAGCAGCGGCGACGCCCTCATCGCCGACGAAGGCGACACGCCCCTCGCCGACGAGGTCGCACCCGCCACGGGCGCGGACGACGCTTTCCTCTCCGACAACTCGGTCGACGATTCCTCCGTCATCATCGGCGACGCCGCCGTACGCCCGGATGCGGGCCTCGCATCGAGCGACCCCATCGAGCAGGTTCAGGCACTCGGCATCGCCACGGACCCCTCCCAGGTGGAAGGCTACGACCCGGCCGCCGACGAGGCGCCCGCAGAGCACGAAGAGCTCGCCGCCTCGGACGACGAGGACATCTCCCCACTGTCTGACAGCAGCATCCGCGTGGGCGACTGGTCATATAGCGAGTCAAAGAACGACGCCGGCGAGACGGTCTGCATCCTCGACGGCTACTACGGCAGCGCCACCTCCGTCACGCTTCCCGCCACGCTCGGCGGCAAGCAGATGTACGGCGTGAAGTTCGGCAGCTCCGGTCTGCCAAAGACGGTGACGTCCGTCACCATCCCCGCCTCCATCAAAGAGATTGAAAACGGCGCGTTTAAAGACACCAAGGTGAAGAAGGTCGCTTTCGCAGCCAACTCACAGCTCACGCGTATCGGAGGGGGAGCGTTCGCCAACACGCCCCTTACCGAGTTCACCATGCCCGTGCATGTAACAGAGCTCGGGTATGAGGTCTTTGACGGCTCCAGCCTCACGAAGCTCACGCTGAGCACAGACCTTGAGCCCATGGTGCGCAGCTACGACTACATTTCGGGCGGAACCACGTCCAAGCACACAGAGCACTACAACCCCTGCACGGGCTGCAGCAACGTCACGTTCGTCGTGCCCTCAGGCTGCAAGAACTACCGCGTGGAAAACGGTGCCCTCCTCTCCAAGGACGGCACCGTGCTCTACGCGCAGTTTTCGAATCTGGGCGGCGGCACCTACACCGTTCCGAGCAGCGTGCAATACCTTGCCGCCAAATCGATGTACGGCAACACCACGTTCTCCAAGATCGTGCTGCCGCAGGGCCTCACAACGATGGAGCAGTATTGCCTCGCCAAGACGGGCATCACCACCCTTGACATGCCCGACTCCGTGAAGCACGTGCAGGGCAGCATCTGCAACCTCTGCAAAAGCCTGACCAGCGTGCGCATCGGCAACGGCTTGGAGGTGCTGGGCGAGAACAATGAGATGTACTGCTTCGCCGGTTGCTCCAACCTCACAAGCGTGACGTTGGGCTCCAAGCTGCGCGTCATAAGCCAAATGTGCTTTAGCGCGACAAAGCTCACGAGTATCTATCTACCGGCAAGCGTCGAGCAGATAAAATACGGCGCGTTTGCCAACATCTCAACCCTCAAAAGCGTCACGGGCGGCACCGGCCTAGCCTACATCTACAGTTCCGCGTTCGAAAACGCGGGCCTCACGAGCTTCCCGTTCAGCAAAAGCCTCAGGTTCGTTTCGAACACGGCGTTCAAAAACTGCAAGTTCACGCCAAGCTACCCCTCATACATGGACGAGCAGTCCGACGGCTATTACGTGTACGACGGCACCCTGGCCATACGCGCCGACAAGAGCTACAGCCTCGCCTGGCAGGTGCTCACCCTGGTGAACCAGGAACGGGCCAAGGAGGGCCTCTCTGCGCTCACCATGGACGCCGACCTGCTTAACGCCGCCATGCTCCGCGCCGCCGAGACGGCCATCTACTTCAGCCACACGCGCCTCACGGGGCAGTCCTACCTCACGGCTTGCGCCAAGATGACGCGTGAGAACATCGCCTCGGGCAGCAGCACGGCGCAGGCAGTAATGAACCAGTGGATGAACTCCTCGGGGCACCGTGCAAGCATCCTCAGCTCGGACAGCAAGTCCATCGGCATCGGCTGCATAAAGGTCAACGGACGGTACTACTGGGTGCAGTGCTTCGGCTCTGCCGCAGCCACCACCACCTCGAAGCCCGCCGACACATCAAACACGCTCATACAGGTCAACTACACCACCATCGGCCTGAACTCACTTGGCGCCACCTTTAACATTCGCCCTGTAGAGAGCGACGGCACGAGCCTCCTCTTCACGAGCGACCCCCTGCTGGTAGGCGGGTCGCAGCGCTACGCCCTCTTCGCCTATCCGTGGGGCACCGCCGCCACACCCATCGACAATTCATGCGTCACCTGGTCACTCTCCAGCACAGTGGCCAAGCTCAACACCTCCACGGCCACGGTGACGGCCACGGGCGTCGGATCCTTCACGATCACCGCAAGCGTAGGCGGCGGCACTGTAAAGCAGTCGCTCACGCGCACGACGGCCCTGCCCGTCTACACGGTGGACTTCAACACCAACAACGGCTCCAAGGTGGCAAGCCAAAGCGTAACCGACGGTGAAAAGGCAACAAGGCCTGCCGACCCCACCAGGACCGGGTACACCTTCACTGGCTGGTACAGCGACTCGGCGCTCACCAAGGCGTATAACTTCGGCACGGCCGTGAAGTCCAACCTGACGCTGTATGCGGGATGGAAGCAAATCACCTACACGGTAACTTTCAACAGCAACGGCGGCTCTGCCGTGGCCAGTCAGACCGTAATCTGGGGCTCCAGGGCCATCAGGCCCGCAAAGCCCACAAGGGATGGCTACACGTTCATAACCTGGTACAGCGACGAGACGCTCACGACTCAGTATGACTTCGACTACACCTTCGTGATGTCCGACCTGACGCTGTACGCAGGGTGGAATCAGATCACCTACAATGTTTACTTCGTCACTAACGGCGGCTCCGCCACGTCGACCCAGAGGGTGGCCTGGGGCTCCAAGGCGACGAGGCCTGCGGATCCGACGAGAACCGGCTACACCTTCACGGGCTGGTATAGCGACTCGGCGCTCACCAAGCCGTATGACTTCGACACACCCGTCAAGACCTACCGGAGCATCTACGCAGGGTGGGAGCAAAACACCTACACGGTAGACTTCAACACAAACGGCGGCTCCAGTGTGCCGAGCCAGACGATGACCTGGGGTTATAGGCCCACCAAGCCCGCCGACCCCACCAAGGCCGGGTACACCTTCACGGGCTGGTACAGCGATGCGGCGCTCACCAAGCCCTATTATTTCAACAGTCTCGTGGAGTCCGACCTGACCCTGTACGCGGGTTGGAAGCAAATCACCTGCAGGGTGGTCTTCAACACCGGCAGCGGCAGTTCGGCAGTGGAGAGCCAGACGGTAGTATGGGGCTCCACGGCGACAAAACCCGCTGACCCCACCTGGGAGGGATACGCGTTCACAGGCTGGTTCAGCGACACGGCGCGCAGCGAGGCATATGACTTCAACACCCCCGTCAAGTCCTACCTGATGCTTTACTCGGGGTGGGAGCGAGCGACGTACACGGTGAGCTTCAACGCAAACGGCGGCTCGTCCGTGACAGGCCAGGCCGTGGCCTGGGGAGCCAAGGCAACCAGGCCCGCCGACCCCACAAAGGCCGGATACACCTTCACGGGCTGGTACAGCGATGCGGCGCTCACCAAGGCGTACAACTTCAGCACGACCGTGAAGTCCAACCTCACCCTCCACGCCGGGTGGAAGCAGATTACCTGCACGGTAACCTTCAACGCCTACGGCAGCTCCACGGCGACGAGGCAGACCGTCGCCTGGGGAGCCAAGGCGACAAAGCCCGCCGATCCCACCAAGGGCGAGTTCGCCTTCACGGGCTGGTACAGCGACAAGGCACTCACCAAGGCGTATGACTTCAAGACGCCGGTGAAGTCCGACATGACCCTGTACGCCGGGTGGAAGCAGGTCATCTTCACGGTGAGCTTCAACTCGCAAGGCGGCTCTGCCGTGGCGAACCAGAAGGTGGCCTTGGGCTCTACGGCCACCAGGCCCGCCGACCCCACCAAGGCCGGGTGCACATTCACGGGGTGGTACACCGACACGTCGTTCAAGACGCTGTACGACTTCGGGAAGGCCGTGCAGTACAACACGCTCCTGCAGGCAGGCTGGAGGCAGAACTCCTGCACGGTCACGTTCAACACCAACGGCGGCTCGGGCGTGGCGAGCCAGACGGTGGCGTGGGGCGGCAAGGCGAGCAAGCCGAGCAACCCCACGAGGAGCGGGTACACGTTCGGCGGGTGGTACTCCGACAAGGCGCTGAGCAGGGCGTACGACTTCGGCGCGGCCGTGAAGGGCAACCTGACGCTGTACGCCAAGTGGGCTGCGGTGCCCGCGCCCAGCTCGTTCAAGGACGTGGCCTCGGGCGAGTGGTACGCCGGCTGGGTGTCCCAGGCGGCCCAGGCCGGGCTCATGACCGGCATGAAGGACGCAGGCGGCGCCTACACGGGCTACTTCGAGCCCGAGCGCGGCATCACGCGCGCCGAGGTGGCCACGGTGCTGTGGCGCATCGCCGGCAGCCCCTCGGCGAAGTCCTGCCCGCTGCCCGACGTGTCGGGCCACTGGGCGCAGAAGGCGGTGTCGTGGTGCTACGCCAAGGGCGTCGTGACCGGGTACAAGGACGGCCCCTACACCGGCAGGTTCCTGCCCGACGCGCAGGTGAGCCGCCAGGAGCTGGCCGTGATGGTGTGGCGCTTCGCCAAGTGGGCGGGCGCCAAGACTTCCAACCCGCCGGCCGCGGCCTTCAACTCGTGCGGCGACACCTACCTGGTGCCCGACTGGTCGCGCGACGCCATGACCTGGTGCGCCGCCGCCGGCGTCATCACGGGCGTGCAGGGAGGGGCCAAGCCCATGCTCGCCCCCGAGGGCGGCGCCACCCGCGCGATGGCGGCGAAGATCTTCGTGCAGACCCAGAAGATCACCTCGGGCGCGATGTCTCCCTACTCCGAGGATGGCGCGGCCGAGGAGGCCACGCAGGACGGCCCCAACCAGGCGACGTTCGAGGACGTCCGGGCCCCGCAGGTGACGCACGGGCGGACCGAGGAGGGCCTGGCGTACGCGCTGGTGCCCGAGGGCGCGGCCGACGAGCAGGGCGCGGCATACGCGCTCGGCCAGGCGTACGACGAGCTGGGCGGGCGCTACGTGGGCGCCGGCGTCTACGTGACCGCCTACACGGGCGAGAGCGCCCAGCTGGCGCTGCCCGCGCAAATCGAAGGCGCCGATGTGGTGAGCGCAGACCTCTCCTGGAAGGGCGACGCTGAGGCCGGCACGCCCGACCCCGACGGGCGCACGAGGCTCGAGGGGCTGACGCTG
>CAVJGP010000127.1:0-8424 GCA_963648855.1 Alistipes onderdonkii
GCCCGCCCCCGAGCCGCAGGGCGTGCGCTGGGGCACGGCGGCGGGCGAGCCCGACGCGCCCGCGCTCGCGGGGCAGACGTTCCTGGGGTGGTTCGCCGAGGGCGCCCAGGGCGCGTGGGACTTCAAGACGCCCGTGACCTCCGCGCTCAAGCTGACCGCCAAGTGGCAGCCCGTGACGCTCTCGGTGACCTTCGACGCCGCCGGAGGCACGCCCGTGCCTGAGGCGCAGTCGGTCACCTACGGCGCCTGCGCTAAGCAGCCGACTGCTCCCGCCAGGACCGGCTATACCTTCCTCGGCTGGTACGCCGACGGGGCCAAGGCGGCGTGGGACTTCAAGACCCCCGTGACCTCCGCGCTCAAGCTGACCGCCAAGTGGGAGCCGGTCATGCTGTCCGTGACGTTCGACGCCGCCGGAGGCACCCCCGCCCCCACCGCCCAGTCGGTCTCCTACGGCGCCTGCGCGAAGCAGCCGACTGCTCCTACCCGCGCTGGCTATACCTTCCTCGGCTGGTACGCCGACGGCGCGAAGGCCGCCTACAACTTCAAGACCCCTGTCACGGCCAGCCTCAAGCTGACCGCCAAGTGGCAGGCCGTGACGCTCTCGGTGACCTTCGACGCGGCGGGCGGCACGCCCGCGCCCGCCGCTCAGTCCGTCTCCTACGGCACGTGCGCTAAGCAGCCCGCCACGCCCGCCAGGACGGGCTACACCTTCCAGGGCTGGTACGCAGACGGCGCCAAGGCCGCCTACGACTTCAAGACCCCCGTGACCTCGGCGCTCAAGCTGACCGCCAAGTGGCAGGCCTCCGGGCCCACCTCGTTCATCGACGTCCCCGAGGGGGCGTGGTACCACGACTGGGTGTACCTGGCGTGCGGCCGGGGCCTCATGACCGGCTACAAGGACGCCTCCGGCGCCTACACGGGCTACTTCGGCCCCGAGGACGCCCTCACGCGCGGCCAGGTGGCCACGGTGCTGTGGCGCATGGCGGGCAGCCCCCAGGCGCAGCGGGCCGCCGCCTTCCCGCAGGACGACGTGGTGCCGGGCGAGTACTACTACGAGGCCGTCGCCTGGTGCTCTGAGCAGGGCATCATCACCGGATACCTTGCCGGCCCCAACGCCGGGCGCTTCCTGCCGCAGACCGACGTGACCCGCGAGGAGCTGGCGTCGATGGTCGCACGCTTCGAGCACTGGGCCGGCGTGGACACCTCCGGCGCCCCCACGGCCAACCTTGACCGCTGCGTGGACGCCGCGTCCGTCTCCGACTGGGCCCGCGAGGCCGTGACCTGGACGGCGGCCTCCGGCGTGCTGGCCGGCAAGGAGATCGCAGGCGCGTCCGGCGTCGCCTACCGTCTCGACCCCCAGGAGGGCGCCACCCGCGCCCAGGCCGCCAAGGTGTTCGCCCGCGCCTACGAGATCCAGCGCGGCGCCGCCCCCTACGCCGCCCAGTCGGCGCAGGACGACGCATCCGCCCAAGCCGTCGACGGCACCGCCGCACAGGAGGCCACCTTCGACGACGTGACGTTCGACGACGTGGCGACCGAGGGTACGCAAGTGGCTGCAACCGAAAGCGCCGCGAACGGTTTTGCACCCGAGACCACGCAGGCAACCTCGCCTGAGGGCACCCAGCCCGCAGGCGAGGCGCGGCCTGCCACGGAGACTCAGCCCGCTGGTGAGACGCAGCCGTCCGACAGCCAGCAGACCTTCGAGGACACGCAGGCAGCCGACGGGGCGCAGCCCTCGTCGGCCCCGTCTGGGGATGCCTCCCAGCGCGAGTCCGACCCCGAGCCTGAACCGGAGGCCTCGCAGGATGCCTACGGCGACGCCCCCGCCGAGAACGACGTCTACGCGCAAACTGCCTAGGCAATACGGCCGCAAGCCGTGCCTTGGCCCCGCCTCAGCCCCGCTGCCCCCAGCTTCATTGGCTGGGAGCAGCGGGGCTTTTACGTTCCTGGCGTTCCCGCCGAGGACGCCGAATGTGTCCTCATGCAGCCTAGACGGCGCCGAGCTGCCGTCTATTGCCTTGCAGACTCGGGGATGGCAGGGCCTGCGCGCGCCAAACGCTCTTAAGCCACCCACGTTAATCCGCCGCCTGCTGCATGGTGCATTGCAACCCCCGCCCGCCTGTGTCTCACGCCCCGCCCGGCTCGCCCCCAAAGGGGGCGGCCCCGCCCCGCCCGCACTTCCGGTCTCGGACGTCTCCCGAGGGCCGGCGCGGTGCCTCAGGCGCAGTTTTTTGCTTTGGAAAGCCCATCGGGCTTTCCAAAGCAAAACTGTTTGAGCACTGAGGGACCGCGCCGACCCCAGGATGTCTTCTGTTCCGTGCACGCCCCACTGCGCCGGCCCCGTGGCGCTTCCGCTCCGCCGCGCCCCAATTTCGCCCCCTGCCCCGCCGCTCTTGCCCGGCCGCCTTCCCATTCCATGCCGTTTCAGCGCCTTTCAAGGCTACAATACCCCCGTCGATTTCTGTGCGAGGGCCTTTGGGGCCGGATGGGGAGTGAGCGGGTTTGCGTGTGCCGATGCCGTTGATGTGCACGAACTTCGAGCCAGGCCACCTGGACGAAGCCGTCGCCGCCATCGCCGACGCCGACTCGCGCGTCATCGCCACGGCCGAGGCCTTCTACTTTCGGGGCAAGGCGGATAGGGCCGCCGAGGTGGCCGGTCCCTACCTTGACTCCGACGACCCTGCCCTGCGCTATTCTGCCTGCTTTATCTGCGGGTATGCCAACCTGTCGCTCAACCGCATCGCCGAGGCGCGCGCCCGCCTCGAGCGGTTGCTGGTGGACGATGGCGTCGACGTGCATCCCGGCGTCCATGCCGCCCACATCCTCTTCGCCTCCGCCGCGAGCGTGCTGCTCCACCTGCCCTCGCCCTACACGCTCGACGAGTTCTACCCCCTGGCCGCGCACCTGCCCGAGGGGCTGCGCCTCTTCTCCAGCTACGTGATTGCGCACGCCTTCTACCTGCGCGGACAGTACGGCCGCTGCCTGGGCACGGTGGAGAACTCCCTGGCCATGAAGCAGGGGAGCTACCCCATCTCCGAGCTCTTCTCGCACCTTGTGGCGGCCATGGCGTGCATGAGCCTCAAGGACGTGGACGCCGCCCGGGCGCATTTCGAGGAGGGCTGGCAGATCGCCCGCCCCGACGACCTCATCGAGCTCATCGGCGAGCACCACGGGCTGCTCCAGGGCCTTATCGAGATATGCCTGCAAGACCGCTATCCCGAGGAGTTCGCCCGCATCATCGAGATTACCTACCGCTTCAGCTACGGCTGGCGGCGCATCCACAACCCCGACTCGGGCGAGGACGTGGCCGACGACCTCACCACCACGGAGTTCACCATCTCGATGCTGGCGTGCCGCGGCTGGTCGAACGCCGAGATAGCGCGCTACATGGGCATGTCGGCCGGCACGGTGAAGAACCACCTGTCGCGCGTCTACACCAAGCTTGGCATCACGAGCCGCGCCGAGCTCACCGCCCGCATGCTGCGGTAGCGGGCGCGACCCAGGGCGGCTGTCGAGCCCGGCGAGCTTGCCGGGCAGGCGAGCAAGCCGAGTCTGTTGAGCTTGCCGAGCGGGGCGGGCAAGCTGTTCCCGGCGAGCGGGTTGCCGGGCGGGGCGGGCGAGCTGTGCCCGACGAGCGCGGCGGCGGGTGGGACGGCCTCCCTCGCTCTCGCCCCGCTCTTCTCCCCGTTTTCGTATTGTTGGCTGCGCCCGTGCCTGGTTGCGCTATGCTTTGGGCGTATGAGTTTTCCGGCGGAGGTGGTTGCGTGCGTGTCCTTGCGGTTGCGAGTCAGAGGGGCAATGTCGGCAAGACCTCCACGGCCTGCGCCCTGTCGCTGGGCCTGCGCGAGGCGGGCTTCCGGGTGCTGTCCGTAGACCTCGACCCTCAGGCCGACCTCAGCCGCGCGTACGGCATCGACGCCGACGCCGAAGGCATCCCCTCCACGCAAGACGTCATGTCTGGCGCCGCCATCTCCGACGTCATCGTCCCCACGATGCTGGGCGACGTGGCCCCCGCGAGCATCGGCCTTTCGTGCGCCGACATGCAGATGATGACCCTGGGCGGCGAGAGGATTCTCTCCGACACGCTTGCGCAGGTTGCCGGCTCCTACGACTTCGCCGTGCTCGACACCCCTCCCAACCTGGGCATTCTTGCCTGGAATGCGCTCTATGCCTGTACCGCCGCCCTCGTGGTGGCGTCTCCCGTGGCCTTCCGGGCAAACGATTTCCCCCTGCTTGCGCAGACCTTCTCCACGCTGCGCCGCTCGTTCAACCCCTCCTTCAAGGTGATGGGCGCGGTGCTCACGCGCGTGTCGGCCAGCCGGGAGAACGAGGAGGCGCTCGTCGCCGACATCGAGGCCGCCGCGCAGGAGGCGTCGTTCCCCCTCATGCGCACGCGCGTGCGCGAGGGCTGCGGCACGCGGGTGGCCAGCGAGATGGCCAACCACACAAACGGCGTCGTCCGCCTGCCGCGCGACTACGTGGACCTCACGCACGAGGTGCTCGGCCGGCTCGAGGTGCTGGGCCGGCTTCGCGGCCCGAGGTAGGGGAGAGACGGGCGAGGCTCGAGCGCGTTGATTGCGGGCGGGGCGAGGGGCCCGTATCGATTGCCCGCTCGCCTTCACGCGCTTGCTGGCGTGACTCGCGCCCTCCGCTTTCCTCCCGCCCATCGCCCGCTTTCTCGGGCGCGCGCCTATACCTTGTCATTTCTCAATCGCGTTTCTCGCATGCCGCACACCTCTGCGGGTATACGATGGGCGGCTCATGTGCCGGACTCGCGCCGGTTTTCTTACGCAAGGGAGTTTTGATTTGAGCGAGATAGCCGTCGAGGCGGAGCTTGTCGAGGACGGCGCCGCCGCGTGTTTTGGAATCAGCCTGGTGGAGCGGCCGCAGGTGCACGCCTTCGAGGTGCTCATGGCCGAGTACCGCGCGGCCGTGCGCGAGATGACCACCAAGTTCGAGAACCTCGACGAGGACGCCCGCATCCGCCTGGGCCACAGCCCCATCCACACCATCACCTCGCGCATCAAGACGCCCGAGAGCCTCTACGAGAAGCTCGGCCGCAAGGGCTTCCCCGCCACGCTCGAGAGCATCCGCAAGAACATCTTCGACGTGGCCGGCGTGCGCGTGGTGTGCAACTATGTGGAGGACGTCTACACGGTGGAGAACGAGCTGCTCAGCCAGGCTGACGTCAAGCTCGTGCAGCGCAAGGACTACATCGCCAACCCCAAGGAGTCGGGCTATCGCAGCCTGCACATCGTGGTGGCCATCCCCGTCTACCTCAACGGCACGTGCCGCGAGGTGTGTGTGGAGGTGCAGCTGCGCACCATCGCCATGGACTTCTGGAGCTCGCTTGAGCACACGCTGCGCTATAAGAACCAGTGGGTGGTGGAGTCGGACATCCCCGCGATGGTGGAGATCCGCAAGAGCCTGCACGACTGCGCCGAGCGCATCAGCGAGATAGACCAGGACATGCAGCGCCTGCAACTCGGCATCGCCTGCCTCAAGGTGGAGCAGGGCGTGTCGGAGGTGTAGGGGAGCGGGCTGGCTTGCGGGCTGGCGGACCCGTCCTCTCGTGCCACCCCATTCCCCGTTGGCCTTCAACTGCCTTTCAGCCACCTTCCCCGCTTGGTATACTCCCCTCAAACCACGCGGTGCGCCGCACCCATACAGGCTGGGGGATTCTTATGCTCAACAGGCAGATGACCAGGCGAGACGTCGTTGCTGCGGGAGCGGCGCTCGGCACGGTGGCAGCCCTGTCCGCCCCGAGGGCGGCGCATGCCGAGGAACTTCTCTCCGCCGTCTCGCAGGCCCTGGGCATCGGTGGTGACGCGGCTGAGCAGGCTGCCTCGGCCCAGGCGGCTTCCGCTCCCGCCGCGTCGGCCCGCCCCTCGCTGCTCTCGGGCATGCCGCAGATCGAGGGGGCCTCGGGCGTGAACGCCTCGTGCGATGCCCCTGCCGCCGACCTGAGCAACGTGGTCAACGCCGACTGGTACTACCTCAACGACCTCCAGCGCCAGCTCCTCGCCACGTACGGCTTCTTCTGCCGGCTCGACGCGTACAACGAGTTCTTCGAGGTGTACGAGAACAACCGCTACGTGGCGCTGCCCAATTTCGTCACGGTGGACTCGCTGCTGCACTCCTACCACCTGTATTTCTCCCACCTGCTCAAATTCACCGAGCGCGACTACCTTTCCGGCCTGCTCAGCTCCTTTAGCAGCCAGCTCGTGCAGGCCGCAAGCGACCAGCTCCAGGCCCTGCAGGGCACCGAGTGGCAAAGCGCGGCGCAGCGAAACGTGGCCTTCTTCGGCATCGGGGCGTGCCTGCAGGGGCTTGAGGTGGGCGTGTCCGAGGACATCGCCAACACGGCCAACCAGGAGCTCCAGCTCATCTACGACGCCCAGGGTATCGCCACCTCGCCTTTGTTTGGCGACATGGAGGATTACTCGCAGTATGCGCCGCGCGGTTACTACGAGGGCGACTCGTCGCTTGAGGGCTACTTCCGCGCGATGATGTGGTACGGGCGGCGCAACTTCCGAGCCGACGACGAGGACCTGTGCCGCAGCGCCCTGCTTGCGACGCTTGCCCTGCAGGGCGAGGCGCTCGACGCCTGGCAGAAAATCTACGTTGTGACGTCGTTCTTCACCGGGGCCAGCGACGACAACGGCTACTACGAGTACGAGCCGCTCATCGAGGCCGCCTATGGCGCGCTGCCCGCCGCCTCCGACCTTGCGGGCAACGAAAGCGCCTGGTCGGCGTTTTGCGAGCTGGTGGCCCAGACCCCCGCGCCCAAGATCAACTCCATCCCCACGGTGGACGACCCCGATACCGACACGCTGCAGGCCGGAACGGGCTTCAGGCTCATGGGCCAGCGCTTCTCCATCGACGAGGCCGTCTTCCAGCAGCTCGTGTACTCGCGCGTGGGGGCGAACTCGTCGGGCGAGACGCGCATGCTGCCCGACGCGCTCGACGTGCCCGCGGCCTTCGGGTCCGACGTGGCGTACAGCCTGCTTCAGAACATGGGTGCCACCGACTACAGCGGATACGCTGAGAACATGGCCGAGCTGCGCGAGGGCCTGCAGCAGGCCGACGAGTCGCTGTGGCAGGCGAGCCTCTACGCCATGTGGCTGCGCACCTTGAAGCCCCTGTGCGCCCAGAAGGGCGAGGGCTACCCCTGGTTCATGCGCAGCGAGCAGTGGAGCCGCCGTTGCCTGCAGGCCTTCGCGGGCAGTTACGCCGAGCTCAAGCACGACACCCTGCTCTACGCCAAGCAGATCATCGCCGAGATGGGCGGCGGCGAGATTCCCCAGCGCGACGATCGTGGCTACGTGGAGCCCGAGCCCGAGGTGTTCGGCTACCTGGCGGCCCTGTCGCAGGCCACCTCGGACGGCCTTGCGCTCTACGGCCTCATCGGCGAGGAGGACGCCTCGAACCTGGCCATCTTGAGCGAGCTGGCGTCGCGCCTGGAGACCATCGCGCGCAAGGAGCTCTCCGGCGAGCTCCCCAGCGACGAGGAGTTCGACCTCATCAGGACCTACGGCGGGCAGATTGAGCACTTCTGGTACGAGGTGTACAAGTACGAGTCCGAAAGCGAGTACTTCAAGACGATGGAGTTCCCCTGCGCCATCGTGGCCGACGTCGCCACCGACCCCAACGGCTCGTGCCTGGAGGTTGCCACGGGCAAGGCGTCCACGATGTACGTGCTCGCCCCCATCGAGGGCCAGCTCCACCTCATGTCTGGCTCCACCTACAGCTTCTACCAGTTCACGCAGCCCATCTCCGAGCGCATGACCGACACCACCTGGCGCCAGATCATGGGCATCGAGCTCAACGACCAGGGCACCCACAACACCCCCTCGATGGACCCGATCTGGTGGACGCAGGACTACACGTACAACGCCCGCGCGTAGCGGCGAAGTGGGGCAAGCATGCGGGAGATGGGGGAGAGGAGCGAGCGGGCGAGAGGCGCGGGGAAGAAGGGCGGCGTCCGCTTGTGGGTGACGTTGGGCGCAGGGCTGGCGCAGGGCGAAGGGTGTGCGGCGCCGGCGGCTGAGCGCGGGCGGCACTGCGACATGGGGCGGACTGCCACGCACGCTGCGCCAGGGGAAGGTTGCGGCGGGCGTTGCGTCGAGGCGTTGTCGTCGGGTGAGGGGCGTGCGGCGTTGGCGGAAGAGACCGGCCGGCCGTTTGTTGTGCCTCCGGTTGCCATGGGCGCGGCGGCTCGTCTGCTCGTTCTCTGGGTACTTGTAGCCGCCTGCCTGCTTGTTGCCATTGTCGGCATCGGTGGGCCTTGCGGCTTCGCGCTTGCCGATGAGGAGACGGCCGTCGATGCCCCGGCGGCGTGGACGCGCTGGCAGTCGCGCGAGCTTTCGGCTGACCTCGATGGCGACGGCATGCGCGAGTCGCAGGTGCTTGTGGGGGAGGCCG
>CAVJGP010000128.1:0-8413 GCA_963648855.1 Alistipes onderdonkii
GGGCCAGACGATAGCCGCTTCCCCATTCGGTGAGGATGTACCTCGGACTCGCGGGGTCGGGCTCGATCTTCTCGCGCAGGTGCCGTATGTAGACGGGGATGTTGATCGACGTCCCTAGGTACTCGTCGCCCCATACCGCCCGCACGATGTCATCCTTCGAAAGGACCTCGCCCAAATGCCCGGCGAGCACCGCAAGGATCTTCTCCTCCTTGGGCTTGAGGTCCAAGGCGGCGCCGGACATGGACGCACGGCCATCCGGCAGGCTGACCTCCAGCGCGCCCGTGACGACCTGGTCTTGCGCCCCCGCGCTTTGGACGCCGGCCCGGCGCAGCAAGGCTCGAGCGCGCATAAGGAGCTCGTCTATGCCGAAGGGTTTTACCAGGTAGTCGTCGGCGCCGCACCTGAACGCCTCCTCCTTGTCGGCAAGGCCGCCGCGTGCGCTCAGCACCAGGATGGGAACCTGGTTTCCCTGGGCCCGCAGGGCACGGACGACGCCGAACCCGTCGAGCTCGGGCATCATGACGTCCAAGACGAGCAGGTCCGGCGCAATCGTTTCACAGATTCGCACGGCCTCCACGCCATCCGTCGCCTCCACGCATGCGTAGCCTCCCGCGACCAGCATTCCCGCAATCGCCTTGCGCAGGCTCGGATCGTCATCGACCACCAAAATCGTCGCGTCTTGCCTCGTCACCCTTCATCCCCCTCTTCCTCCGCCTCGCACGCGGGCGCGGGAACACACACCCGGAACGTGCTCCCGACGCCCGGCTCGCTGCAGGCCTCGGCAAAGCCGCCCATCTGCTCGGCAAAGCCCCGCACGATATACAGCCCCAGCCCGCTGCCCCCTTCCGAAGTACGAGCCGAGCCCTCGCTGGAGACGAAGCGGTCGAACACGTGCGCGAGCTGCTCAGGTGCAATGCCGACCCCTGTGTCCGAGACCTCAATGCAGAGCCGAGCGTCCGAATAGCCAAACCACAGCCGCACGCTCCCGCCCGCAGGCGTATACCGCAGGGCGTTGTTGACGAGGTTGACCGTTATGCGCCGAATCGCCTCGCCATCGCACGTCACCACGGGCACGCTGGGGTCCACCGCGATGTCGAGCGCGATTCTGCGGTCTTGGGCCAGGGGCGCCATGGTCGAACGCACAAGGCAGGCGACGTCCACTATGTCCACCGGGCCCATCTCGACCTTCATCGCGCCGGCCTCGAGCCGCGCCGTGTCCAGGACGTTGTCCACCATGTTGAGAAGCACCTTGCTGTTGGTCTGAACCTCATCGACGAGCTTCGCCTCGTCGGCGGGGCGCTCCACATCAGCCCTCTTCCAAAGCTCCGTGAAGGCGATGATGGACGCGATGGGCGTCTTGAGCTCGTGCGACATGATGGCGAGGAAGTTCGACTGCGCCTCGGTCTCGCCCTCTAGCCGAGCATTCTCCTGCGTGAGGGGAGCCGAGACAAACCGGCGAGTACCCCACAGGCCAACGAGCGCAAGCCCCAGCATCAGCGCGACAAACAACATGGCGGCGCGGACGGCGTCGTCTTTCGTCTGCGCCATCAGGTCGTCCATGGGGATCTCTATGGACACCGCCCCGGCAAGGTCGCCGAGCTCCATTCCTTCCTTAAGATAGCCGACCGGGTCTTTCTCTCCCGCAACCTCCCCATGGCATTTCAGGCACGAGCCTTCTATATAGAGTGCCGAGGCGTATCGAAACGTCCCCGCCCCGCCGTCAGACGACGCGACGTGCTCATAAAACTCGCTGCTACCCTGGGCAAAAGCCTCAAGCGCGCGGGATTCGAAATCGTCGGGCGCGTCGGAAGCGTTTCGCGGGCTTTCGCGCACGTAGCGAATCGAGTAGTCGGAGTTCTCGGAAAACCTGCGGGCGATATCCTTCGCGGCGATGGTGCAATAGACTCCCTTGAACTCGTACGTGCCGTGCGTGTAGTTCACGCGGTCCTCTATGGAAGACACGTACTCCCAGGCGGCCGACGCCTCGGTATCGAGCACGCGCGCTTCGGCAAGCGCCCTACGCTGGGCGTTTTCCGTGCCTGAGGCAATCGAGGAGACGATGTACACACCGAAGATTCCCGCGAGGACGCAGGCGGTGAGCAGGCCGAACGTGACCCACGGCCGCACATGAGAAGATTTGCCGCCCTTCATGTGACTCTCCCACCCTGCTTTCATGCCGCCGGCCGCCGTATGCAGGGCACATCCTGCCACATCGCCAAAGCCCGCCGCAACTCCCAGAAGGGGGCTGCGGCGGGCTTTGGATTCGCATGAGGGCCGCGCTTTGCCTGGGCTGTCGGGCCTTTAGGAGAGCTGGTCCAGCACGTCGTCCATCATGCTCGTCGCCCGCTCGATGTAGTCCTTGATGGCGTCGGGGTTATGGGCGACCTTCTGACCCTGAATCTCCGAGCCACCATCGGCATAGCGCACATACCAGGTGGCACGGGTATAGGTGTCGCGGGCATCCTGGAGCACGTCCTCGTCGACGCCGCCGTTTGCCGTGACGTCTGCAATGAGCTCCTTGGCCTGGGCCTGCTTGTCGTAGAACGCCGACTCAAGGTCGCGCACCTCCTGCTCGGCGTCGAGCACGAACTGCTTCATGGCGTCAGTGTCCTCGATGCCCTGGGCGGCATGGCACGTCAGACAGAACTCAAGCGCCTCCTCGTTTTCAATCGGGGTCGAAGAGGCGTCGTGCGAGGTGTAGACGTTGCCGTCGTCGGTCTTCTGCGGCATATGGCAATCGACGCACGTCAGGCCGAGCGACTGATGGACGCTGCCCTGGAACACCTCGACCTCGGGGTGGTTCGCCTGGAATGTGGCGATGCCGGTGGTCTCGTCGACGGGCATCTCGTAGCCGTCCTCGAGCGCCGCTTTCATGAGGGAGTCGGGGTCGGTGCCGTAGCGATAGGGGTCGCAGTCCTCCACAGAGACCTCGCCGGATTGAATCTTGCTCATGAGGACGCCGCGGCCATAGGTAGCACCCATGAAGTTGTGGCACTGCCCGCACACTGCCTCCTCGGAGTCCACTGTGTCGAGCAGAGACGAGCCGAACACCTTCGCGACCGCCGCGCCATAGGTCAGCTCGGCACCGGGCTGGCCATCCTCATGGCACAGGGCGCACTCCCACCAGTCAATCTGATCGGCATACTCGTCCCAGGGCTGCGAGAACGCGTCGGCGCCCATCTCGTCGTAGAGCGTGGTGACAAGGGTCGACTTGCAGCTTGCGCACGCAGTTCCGAATTGCGTCGTCGAAGCGGCGCTACCTTCCTGCACGGTGGCGTACAGCAAAGCATGCGAGTGCACCTTACCGTCCTGCTCCACCTCGTCCATTCCGCTAAAGAACGAGTCTACCTGGTCGGGATACTCGCCCCACCATTCCTCCCAGCTCTTGTTTGGGGTGGCGAGGGCGATGCGGTCTACCTCGGTGGCCGTGCCGGAACCGTTAGCCGAATCGGTCGCGTCCTCGGCGGCAAAGGCGCCCACCGCAAAGACGACTCCCATCGCCGCAGCCGCGACGCTGCCGGCCGCAATAACCTTCCTCAGATTCATGGCCCATCCTCTCCTTGGTCTGCTGGATTACGAGAACCCCCTCGCAACGCATTGTATGGCCGGCCATGTCTGGGCCCTCTTTGTATTCGATTGCAAAGTATTGCGCGGACGGCAATGTTTGTGAGGATGGGTGCACGGCCGTCCTGGCCCGCCTCACTCGGATTGCTTCCAGGCGGGGCGGGTTGTGCGTGCAGGGGCGATCTGCTCGCTCGCTTGCGCCTAAAAGGCCGATGGGCACGCTAAAAGGCCCATTCGGCCCTCTTGAGGATGGCATAGGCAATCCATCGCTGACATACGGCGCACCGGATGACAATGGCACGGCCGGCCGGTGCAGGTGCGCCCCTGAGCGCGGCCGTAGACAGGGACTCGTCCCAGTCAATCCCCCACTGCCCACAAGACTGCTGTTGTCTTGCGTTTTATTACATCGATGCTAAAAACTTGTCGGAATAGAAAGTTTTTAGCATTCAAATGAAATATACCAGTCGTTCCGAATGCTCTCGGCTATCCATGGTGCACGCCCCGCGCAATTCGCCCTGTCGCCCCCGCTACTCCAAGCTCCTGCTATCAAGCAGGAAGTCGTACACGCTCATGGTAAGGATGCCGCGCTCGTCATAGGTGGGCTTTACGACGTCTCGCACCAGCACGATTTTTTTGAAACTGTCCGGCACGGCAATAAGCGACGCCTTTTCTTGACGCTCCTTTTCGGGATCGGGCAGGTGGAGGGCCGATTGAATGTAGCAGCGACGGCTGCCGAGGTTCGCCACGAAGTCCACCTCGAGCTGTTTGCGCACGACTTTCCCGTCGCTTCGAACGGTCTTTTCGATAGACCCCACATCAACAGAATAGCCCCTGGCACAGAGCTCGTTGTAAACGATATTCTCCATGATGTGCGTCTCTTCGACCTGCCGGAAGTTGAGCCTGGCGTTGCGAAGGCCGACGTCCTCGAAATAGTACTTCTTGGGGCTGCCGATGTACTTGCGGCCCTTCACATCGTACCGCCGCGCCTCCGAGATGAGGAATGACTCCTCCAGGTACCCAATATACGAGACGATAGTGTTCGCGCTGATGGACGATTTGAGCGCGCTCTTGAAGGTCGCCTCTATCTTCGGCGGATTCGTCAGGGCACCGATAGACGACGCAAGAACATCGACCAGGTCTTCGAGTTCCTGCGTTTTCTCGACTCCATTGCGCGCAATGACGTCTTTCAGGTACGTCTCCGTGAACAGCCTTTCAAGATAGCGAGACTTCTGCTCATCGGTGCGCATGGAAAGGATGGCGGGCATCCCGCCGAACACGACGTACTCCGCCCATCCCTCATACTTGTCGCCGTCAAATCCTTGCATGAACTCGGAGTAAGACAGGGGGCGGACGCGAACCTCGTCGCCACGGCCGCGGAATTGCGTCATCACATCGGATGAGAGCAGCTTCGAGTTGCTTCCCGTCACATAGACGTCCACGTTGCGCATGCGCAGCAGGCCATTGAGCACTCCGTACAAGCGCGGCGGCTCAGTACCTTTGAGCTCCTCGTCGGAGACGGCGTACTGCACCTCGTCGAGCAGCACATAGTACTGGGCGTTCTTATCGATGATGCGAGACTTGATATGCTCGTTTAACGCAGCCGGGTTGCGGTATTGCGCATTTTCCTCGGCGTCCAAAGCAAGCTCGATGATATGGGCGTCGTCGACACCCTCGGTATCCCGAAGGTAGTCGCCAAACAAGTTGAACAGCAAGTATGTTTTGCCGCATCGCCTGATACCGGTTATAACCTTGACCATTCCGTTGTGCATCCTGGTAATCAGGCGATCGAGGTACAGGTCCCGGCGCACTTCCATGAACAACCTCATCTCTTTGAGTAAATCCGTTACATTTTACCGTTTCACTCAAAGCTATGTCAACGCCCCCAGCCCCGCACGCCTTGCGCGTGAGTACCCGCGCTTAGCGGATGGGCCGCCGCTTTAATCGCATGGCATCCCCCAATGCATCCGCCCCACTCGGAAAGCTTCCGGGCGGGGTGGGGCGGGTTTTGCGTTGCGGGGGCGGCCCCTCTCTTGAAGGTGCGGCTGCGGCTAGTCTTCGAGGTTGACCTTGCCGCGCAGGGACTTCTTCTCGCTTACCTGGTGCTTTGCCTGGAGGCGGCGCTCGCGGCTGCGATGAGGGACCTTGGTCTTCACGCGAGGCTTGGGCGGACGGGAGCGTCGCGTGAGCTCGGCACGGAGTTTGCCCAGACAGGCGGCGCGGTTGAGGAGCTGCGAGCGCTCCGAGCGCGCGGTCACCACGATGCCGGTGGGCAAATGACGCATGCGCACGGCCGAGTCGGCGGTGTTCACGCCCTGGCCGCCCGGACCCGAGGCATGGAACGTCTCCACCTCGCAGCACGCCAAAAGCTGCGCATCGCCCTGCTTGGCGAAAGCGGCGTAATCGGAATGGGTGAGCGCAGGCACATCGGCCCGCGCGGGATTGGGCGCGGCAGAGGCGTCGGAGCCAGCCGCCCCGCGAGAATCAAAACTCATGGGAAACTCCAGGTACAGGATGGAACGCAGGTCGAAAAACGCGACCAGTCTAGCACGCCCGGCCCTTGCCGGCGCGGTTGAGGACGAGTAGGGCGGTGGTGGTGAGGAGCACGCAAATCACCGCCATGCACATGCCGATGCCGACGCTCCCCTGCTCGAACTCGCGCATGATGTACATGGAGACCACGAACCTCGGATTACCGCCTATCGGGTTCCGTCGATTCTCAAAATCAAATCGTTTGCCCATCGAATCGCGTCATCGACGTTTGGAATCACGGGCAGGCGCTCGGCGAAGCCCGCATACAGCCCGTCCCACCCATCTTGCTTGGAAACCGTCGGAGGCCACACCTGGGCCCTCCTGTAGGAGAACAGCCTCTCGCAAGTCTTCCTTGTTGCGCCAAGGTCAACCTCGGCCCTGGCAACGATCAGCTGAAGGTCGATAAGGTCGCGGGCTCTGTCACCCGGGCTTGAAACAGCATGAAGCTTTTGGGCTATCTGGTGGTCGAGCGGCATGAGCGGCACCTTGCCGAGGGGCGGAAAGCCCATCGACTCATAAAGACGAGCCGCATCCACCAGCTCCGCCCAGTCTGCAGCATCGGCATCACCTATCTCGTTGTGGCCAATCTCAAGGGGAACGGTGCACCAAGGTTTGCCGAGGTAGTCGAGCTTGACGTCATACGGCTGCATCACATAGTGCTCTGGAATGCCCTCCGGGGAGGCGGGCTCCCTTGTCACCACGCGGCCAGAGAACCCCTCCCACCCGGCTCGTAGCCTTGAATCGAGGCAGGCGGCGTAGGCGGCGGGGTCTGTAGCCGTGGCCGTGTCGAGGTCAGTGGTGAACCTTGTCGCCGCGTCTCCAAAGCGCATCTTGAGGGCGCTACCGCCCTTGATGACCCCGTCGGGAAGCATGCTCGCCACTATGGCGTTCGCCATGATCGTGCGCGCCTGTACGAAAGCCTGAGGCGTGCCGCCGCAAAGCCTGCGTATCGCGTCATCGAGATGGCGCATGCTGTTGGGCCTTTTCATTGGGAGAGCTCCTTTGCAATCCAGTCAACCTCGTCTTGCGTGATGTAACCGCGGGTGAGGGCCTCATGCGCGGCTTGGAGGGCACGCGAGACTCCCACGGTTCGGGACGCCGTGACTATCGCGCTCGGCACGGGCTGACAGGCGACCCCCTCCAAGAACACGGGTTTCACCCCGCCCATTCGCTCCACCGTAACGCCGGGGCCCAGATTGCGGCGGCAGCGTCTCGGCGATGCGAGTCTTATTCTTGTTGGGTCCGTCGGCGCCAGCCCCAAGAGCGCCACGACGGACTCCCCGCAGAGAAAGGCCCCTTCACCTGCGGCCTTAACGGCAACTGCATAGGGGGCCTGGGGCTGCGACGGCCAAATGGGCATCCGATACACGCCTCGCGCGACCCTTACCAGCTTGCCCATCTCCGCCTGCTGCACCACCTCGGCCCGCGACATGCCCAACTCGCTGGCTTCAGCGGAGGTGATCAGGCCGAAGTCGTCCACGGCTTCGTATATGTCATCAATCTTTGCCATGTCAAAAATATAGCGCATTTACTATACTTTTGACATGGCAAGGGGGGTACGCCACAGAAAATGCCATGTTCAGGCCGTGGCTAGCATGCCTGCCGACTTGATGAGGGCCCACGCGCGGCAGGGTGCCCGCTACCCCAGCAAGGCCTCCAGGTGGCGGGTGAAACGGGCGCGGTCCTCGCCGGTGAAGGGGTCGGGGCCCTTGGTGCGGCCGCCGGCGCGGCGGACCTTCTTCTCCTCGTGGCGGATGAAGAGCTGCATGTCGATGGTGGCCTTGTCGTAGACGCGCCCGCGCACGCCGATGGCGGCGGCCCCGCGCCCGAGCACCATGCTCGCCAGGCCGATGTCCTGCGTCACCACCACGTCGCCCGGCTCCAGGCGCTCGACGATGGCGAAGTCGGCGCTGTCGGCCCCCACGCCCACGGCGAGCGTGTCCACCCAGAAGCCGCGCCGCGCCTCGGCGGGGGTGCGCGGGTCGTCGGGGCGGATGTGGCGCTCGAGGTTCTGCGTGGAGTTGCCCGCGATGACCACGGCCACATGCTTGCGCCGCGCCACCGCCAGCGCGTCGCGCGTGACGGGGCAGGCGTCGGCATCTATATAGAGCGTGCGCGCGGCGCTGCGAGGGGATGCGTCCAAGGATGGGAGCCTTTCTGTCGAAACGTGGGGATGCGGACAAAGACTATTGCGGAAACGAGATTTCGGGCCACAGGACGCGGGCTCCCTGTCATGCACAGGACGCGTTCCCCCTCCTACGCCAGGCCCCTCAGCAGGGCCTCGAGCTCGGTCTTGGAGCAAACGCCCAGCTTGGAGTAG
>CAVJGP010000129.1:0-8305 GCA_963648855.1 Alistipes onderdonkii
CGTCTGCGCCGCTCCTCGTTGACGGGAAGCACTATAGGCCCCCGCCCCGCCGCCGCGTGCCGCCAGGGCCCATCCCGGGGGTCCATATGCCAACTGGTACCAATGAGTAACACTTTTGGTCGCAGATGATAGTACGAAGCAGCGGATGGCGCAGTGTGCCAGGCATCATGCTTGTATGTGCGACTCTCCCAATACCTGCGCGACCTGCAGGAATACCCCGGCAAATGCTCTCGCCCCCGACCTCTTTCGCATACCGGCATGCTCGTCTGCCACTCGCCCTGCGCGTCTGTGCCTCGAAATGTCGCCCGCAGTCTCGGGGCCAGCCATGTGCGCTCCGCGCCCACGCCCCGCAGCGCTTACCGCTGGTCCGACGCCCGCCGGCGAGTCCCCGTAATTCGTGCGAGTTCACCGGCTTTTCCTTGGCTGTTTGCGTTATAGTTCGCCCCATGCGCTACAGACGCACACCGACCATAGGGAGGGGATACCCACCATGAAGATGAAGCCGTTCCAGCTGAACGCCATCCTCAAAGAACTCGACACCATCCAGCAGAAGAGCCCGTTCTACGCCAAGAAGTTCGCGGGCATCGACATGTCCACCATCCGCACGCAGGAGGATTTCGAGAAGCTTCCCTTCTCCGAGAAGGCCGACCTGCGCGAGGCGTATCCCCTGGGCATCCAGGCCGTTCCCGACGAGGACATCGTGCGCATCCACTCCTCCTCGGGTACCACGGGCACGCCCGTCATCATCCCCTACACCCAGAAGGACGTCGACGACTGGGCCGAGATGTTCGCCCGCTGCTATCGCGCCATCGGCTGCACGAGCAAGGACCGCATCCACATCACGCCTGGTTACGGCCTGTGGACGGCCGGCATCGGCTTCCAGCTGGGTGCCGAGCGCATGGGCGCCATGGCCATCCCCATGGGACCTGGCAACACCGAGAAGCAGCTGCGCATGATGCAGGACCTGCAGTCCACCGTGCTGTGCGCCACCTCGTCCTACGCGCTGCTGCTGGCCGAGCGCATCGCCCAGGAGGGCATCCGCGACAGGCTCGCCCTCACCAAGGGCCTCATTGGATCCGAGCGCTGGGGCAAGAAGATGCGCGAGCGCATCGCCGACGCGCTGGGCGTCAAGCTCTACGACATCTACGGCCTTACCGAGATTTACGGTCCCGGCGTGGGCGTGAGCTGCGATTACGACTGCGGCATCCACGTGTGGGACGACTACGTGTACGTGGAGGTCGTCGACCCCAAGACGGGCGAGAATCTGCCCGACGGCGAGGTGGGCGAGCTCGTCATCACCACGCTCGTCAAGGAGGGCGCGCCGCTCATCCGCTACCGCACGCACGACCTGTCGAGCATCATCCCCGGCGACTGCCCCTGCGGCAGCAAGCACACGCGCATCTCCCAGCTCGTGGGCCGCACCGACGACATGTTCAAGGTGAAGGGCGTCAACATGTTCCCCGCCCAGGTGGAGGAGGTCTGCGCCGCTGTCGACGGCGTGAGCAGCGAGTACCAGGTGATGATTGACCACCTCTCCGGCAAGGACATCATGACCGTCTACTTCGAGTGCGAAAGCGACGACCCGCTGACGCGCCGCGACATCGAGGCCACCATGGTGGAGACGTTCAAGAACCGCATCGGCGTCACCATCGTCCCCAAGGCCGTGGGGATAGGAGATCTGCCGCGCTCCGAGAAGAAGTCCACCCGCATCTACGACAACCGCTACTAGCGGAACCTCGTCCGCTGCGTTCCGCGGGGCTCGTCGCACAGACCGCTCCGTGTCGGGAGGCTCACGCGCGGTGCGCACCTTTGGTGTACGTCCAGTACGCATCGCCTCTCGACGCCTTGCGGACGAGAACCCGCGTTTAGAAGGAGCGGAACCTGGCGCGCCGCGTTCCACGGAGCCTTACGTACGTCCAGTACGCTACGGCTCCGTGCGCCTTGCGCGCCAGAACCCGCGTTTTTGAGGGGCGGAACCTCGTTCCCTGCGTTGCATATCGATTTTGGAGGGGCGCTCGCGGGTGCGGGCGCCCCTTCTCGTGTCGGTTTGGGCGTGAGGCGTTCGGGGGCGGCGCTTTATAGGTACAATGGCCCCAGTGCTGGACATACAGGAGAGGAAACCATCCATGATCGAGACCGATTTCAAGCCGAGCGGCGTGTGCGCCCAGAACATCCACGTCGTGCTGTCCGACGACGGCCAGACCATCGAGTCCGTGGAGTTCACGCGCGGCTGCAACGGCAACCTCAAGGCCATCGGCAAGCTCGTGGCCGGCATGCCCGTCGACGTCATCGCCGACAAGATTGCCGGCAACACCTGCGGCAACCGTCCCACCTCCTGCGCCGACCAGCTGTCCAAGGCCCTGCGCGAGGCCCAGGCGCTCGCGGGCAAGTAAGACGCCATGCTTGTCTCCAGCAGGGGCCGCTACGCCATGCGCATGATGATCGACATCGCCCGCCATCAAGGCGCGGGCCGTGTCGCTCTTCGGGAGATTGGCGAGCGGCAGGGCATCTCGGTCAAGTATCTCGAGCAGCTTGCGCGCTCGCTGTGCGCGGCGGGCATGCTTGAGGGCAGTCGCGGGCAGGGCGGCGGATACACGCTTGCCCGCTCGGCCGACGACATCACGGCCGGCGAGATACTGCGCGCCACGGAGGGCTCCACTGCGCCGGTGTCGTGCCTGGCCGGCGACGAGGCCTGCCCGCGCCAGTCCGACTGCGAGACGAACAGCTTCTGGGTGGGGCTCAACAAGCTCATCAACGCCTACGTGAACGGCTACACCCTCACCGACCTGGTGAACGACTCCGAGGGCACGGGCTCCACGCCCGGCTCCTGCATCGGCTCGGGCCACAGGGGCTAGCGTCATGCCGCGCGCGCCGCAAACCTCGCGGCGGGGCTTCATGGCCTCGCTCGCCGCCTCGCTGGCCTCGGGCCTTGCGGGCGTCGCTCAGGCCGACGAGGCTGCCGATTCCGCCCAAGACGACCAGTCCGACCAGGCCCAGGACGCCGCCGACTCAGACGGCGCGGACGCCTCCGCGAACGCCTCGGGACCCATCGACGCCTCTACCCAGACCGACGCCGACGGCAACCCCTACGGCCAGCCCGACGACGACGGCAACATCGGCGTCATCGCCACGTTCATGGACATCATGGACCAGGTGGACTACCAGCCCATATCATCGTTCAGCCTGCCCGTGGGCTGCGTGCCCTACGTGTCGTGCGACAGCTGGGCCGCCGTGGTGCAGGCCAACACCGACGGGCGCACCTTCACGCGCCTGGGCTGCCTTAACCTTACGAGTGGCGAGTACGCCGTCCTTCTCGAGCAGGGCGTCACGGGCAAAGGCTGGGCGGTGAGCGAGGCGCGCATCACCGACAACATGGTGCTCTGGGTGGAGGAGGACAACGCCACGCTCGACTGGGCGCTCTACGCGTGCGCCTTCACGGGGGCGGCCATCACCCAGGCCAGCGCCGGCATCTCCAAGCTCGCCGAGGGCGACTCCGATTGGCTGCTGCCCCAGTTCGACGCCTCGGGGGCCTATGCGGTGTGGCAGGTGATGCCCGACCCCTCGGGCCCCAGGTCCAAGGAGCACTCGCACGCCTATGTCTGGACGCTGGGCTCCTCGCAGGGCGATGAGCTGTGGGACTCGCCGGGCCGCTTCGGCTGCGCCCCTTCCATCTCCGACCGCGTCATCACCCTCGTCCCGCGCGTCAACGCCGACGAGGGCGTGTACTACGGCATCACGGCCCTCACGCTCGCCGGCCAGCACACCCAGCTCGACCAGCTCGTGCTGCCGGCCTCGGTCAAGCCGCTCTTCGCCACCTACATCGGCTCCTCGTTTGCCTTCAGCATCGAGGCCGACTACGGCTACGGCGGCCGGCTGGGGTCCATGGGATACTGCATCGGCCCAGGTGAGGGGCCCTTCCACTACGTGCTGCGCGAGCCCGGCGCCCAGGTGTGCAACGTCGGGGGCCTTTACGTGGTGAAGAGCCGCGTGTCGTACTTCGTGGTGGACATCGAGCGCATGACCTACGCGCGCATCAGCGCCGCCAGCGGCTGCACCGACTACGGCGACTACCCGGCCACGCAGGGCACGACTGACTATTTCGTCACCTATGCCACGCTGAAAGACGAAACTTCAGGCATACCTTCGAGCGTTTTGGTGAGGATTTTTTCGCTTTCGTAGGGTATACTGCTCAGCGACTATGTATGGTGAGCGCACTGTGGCACGTCTGCGTCTTCGACGTGTTCGCGCTGCGCGGCGGCTCTTGGTAGTGAAGGAGATTGCCCATGGCTCAGGAGAAATTCAGGATCCTGCTCGTTGAGGACGAGAAGCCCATCCGTGACGCGGTGACGGCCTACCTCGAGCGCGAGGACAAGTATTCGGTCGTGGGCGTGGGCGACGGCCAGTCTGCCGTCGAGGAGTTCGAGAAGCACCAGTTCGACCTGGTCATCCTCGACCTCATGCTCCCCAAGCTCTCCGGCGAGCGCGTCTGCCGCGCCATCCGCGACACCTCCGAGGTGCCGATCATCATGCTCACCGCCAAGGGCGAGGTTGACGACCGCATCATCGGCCTGCAGCTCGGCGCCGACGACTACCTGGTGAAGCCCTTCTCGCCCCGCGAGCTCGTCGCCCGCGTGGGCGCGCTGCTGCGTCGCGCCCGCCAGGACAACGACCCCCAGCTCGAGGTGCTCGACTTCGGCGAGCTGGTCATCGACGTGTCGGGCCACAAGGTCTCGGTCAACAAGCACGAGGTGGAGCTCACCGCCTCCGAGTTCAAGCTGCTCACCACGCTCGCCCGCTATCCCGGCCGCGTCTACACGCGCATGGAGCTGGTGGAGAAGGTCCTGGGCTACGACTTCGAGGGCTACGAGCGCACCATCGACTCCCACGTCAAGAACCTGCGCGCCAAGCTCGGCGACGACCCCCGCAACCCCAAGTGGCTCTACACCGTGCACGGCGTGGGCTACCGCTTCGAGGCTCCCAAGAAGGAAGAGGCCGAGTAAGGCTTTCCGCGGGTTTTCCGCTTAGGTGATTCGTCCATACTGCGCCGGGCGTGTGGCCATAGGGCCTGCGTTCGGCGCTTTTCGTTTGAATACGAGGTAGATGACATGGCGCACGACAAGCAACGCGCCTCGATGAACTCCAGCATGAGCTTCAGGGCCAGGGTCGCCGTCAGCTTCGGCGTGCTCGCGGTGCTCATCACCGCCCTGTTCGCCGTGGTGCTGAGCGTGCTGTGGAACGACGAGTTCCAGAACTACACGCGCTCCACCTTGGAGGAGCTGGCGGATTCCACGGCGGCCACCCTCGAGCGCTCCTATGCCAACAAGGGCTACTGGACGGCGCGCGACCTGGAGACGGCCGCGTCGAGCGCCGAGTCGCTGGAGGATATCGGCGTGCAGATCAGCGACGTCAAGGGCAACGCCGTGTACGACTCCACCCTGGCGTCCTCCTCGCTTCCCGACTCCGACATGTCGCTGGCCCCCAGCGCCGCGCAGATGGTGACCACCGAGGTCAAGAGCCGCGCGGGTGACACCGTGGGGTCGGTCTCGGTGTGGGTGTACGGCTCGGAGTACCTGCTCACCCAGCGCGATGAGTCGTTCCGCAGCAAGTCGTTCGAGGGCATCGCCATCGCCGGCGGTGCCTCGGTGCTCGTCGCCGCCGTGCTCGGCTTCGTCATCTCGCGCGCCCTCACCTCGCCCGTGCGCCTTATCTCGCACGCCGCCTCGCTCATCAAAGAGGGCGACCTGTCGGCCCGCTGCAACATCAAGGGCAAGGACGACCTGGGCCAGCTCGGCGAGACGTTCGACGCCATGGCCGAGAAGGTGGAGACCGACCGCGAGCTTGAGCGCCGCCTCACCAACGACATGGCCCACGAGCTGCGCACCCCGCTCATGAGCATGCTCGCCACGGTGGAGGCCATGCAGGACGGCGTGTACGCGTGCGACCAGGAGCACCTGGCCCTCGTGCGCAGCGAGATCACGCGCCTGTCGCGCCTGGTAGATGGCATGCTGTCGCTGTCGCGCCTGGAGAACGGCTCGGTGCGCATGAAGATCGTGCCCGTGGACGCCGTGGACTTCGTGGCGGGCCTGACGGCCACGCACAAGGCCATGCTCGAGGAGGTGGGCCTCACACTTGCCTTCGAGGACGCCACACAGGACGGCGAGCTGGAGGTGGAGCTCGACCGCGACACCATCACGCAGGCCGTGACGAACCTCATCTCCAACGCCATGCGCTACACGCCCGCCCCCGGCACCGTTACCGTGCGCGTGTCCAGCGACGAGGACGGCGCCTGCATCAGCGTGCAGGACACGGGCATCGGCATCGCCAAGGAGGACATCCCGCGCGTGTTCGGCCGCTTCTGGCGCGCCGAGGAGAGCCGCAACCGCGCCAAGGGCGGCCTGGGCGTGGGCCTGGCCGTGACCAAGGAAATCATCGACCGCCACCACGGCCGCATCAGCGTGGACTCCGAGCAGGGCGCGGGCACCACCTTCACGCTCCACATCCCGCTGACCCAGCCCAAGGAATCCGAGTAAGCGCCTCTCGCCGTGTCCCTGCGCCGCGCGGTTTTTCTATAGACTGCGCGGCGCAGGCGTCGCGGTATGCGCGCGTCCTAAAATAATCCGTCTATGCACAGGGTTCGTGGGGCGGGCAGTGGGGCCCACCCGCGTCGAGAGGAGATTTCCCGTGTCCCAGACCACCATGATGAGGCCCGACTCTCAGGGCAAGGTGCGCGACATCTACGACCTGGGCGACAAGCTGCTTATCGTCGCCTCCGACCGCATCAGCGCGTTCGACTACATCCTCCCCTCCGAGATCCCCTTCAAGGGCGAGGTGCTCACACGCATCTCCAAGTTCTGGTTCGAGAAGTTCGCCGACCTCGTGCCCAACCACATGCTGTCCACCTCCGTGGCCGACCTGCCCGAGAAGTTCCAGCCCTACGCGGGCTACCTGGCGGGCCGCAGCATGCTCGTGAAGAAGGCCAAGCCCATCATGGTGGAGTGCATCGTGCGCGGCTACCTCACCGGCAGCGGCAAGAAGACCTACGACCAGGACGGCACCGTGTGCGGCATCAAGCTGCCCGCCGGCCTCACCGAGGCCTCCAAGCTCTCCGAGCCCATCTTCACCCCCTCCACCAAGGCCGCTCTGGGCGACCACGACGAGAACATCTCGTACGCCCAGCTCGTGGACCGCGAGGGCGAGGAGATCTCCTCCCAGCTGCGCGACCTGTCCATCAAGATTTACAGCGCAGCCGCCGAGTACGCGGCCACGCGCGGCATCATCATCGCCGACACCAAGTTCGAGTTCGGCATCATCGATGGCCAGATGACCCTCATCGACGAGTGCATCACGCCTGACTCCAGCCGCTTCTGGCCCGCCGCATCCTACGAGGAGGGCAAGGTGCAGGACAGCTTCGACAAGCAGTTCGTGCGCAACTGGCTCAACGCCAACTGGGCCGACCGCAAGGGCGACGCGCCCGCGCTTCCCGCCGACGTGCTTGAGGCCACCTCGCTCAAGTACCGCGAGGCCTACACCATGCTCACCGGCGAGGAGTTCGTGAGCGAGGGGACCCGCTAATGAGCATGCGCAACCCTCAGAACGAGCGATACACCGTCGAGCGCGAGGGCCGCTCCCAGGGCGGCTCCAAGCCCCGCGCCGCCTCGGCCAAGCCCGCCTCGAAGGCTGCCGCCTCGGTGCGCACCACGAGCAAGCCCAAGCCTAAGAACGCCAAGCAGCGCGCCATGGCCGAGATGAACATGTCCAAGGAGGAGAAGCGCGCTATCCGTGCTAAGGAGCGCGAGGCCGACAACATCGCCTACACCGCCGTGGACATCCTCACCCGCAAGGACGAGAAGTACAAGAAGCTGCGCCGCACCTGGTGGGTGCTGCTTGTGCTGGCCGTCGTCTTCACCGTGCTCTCCTGGGCCACGATGACCATGAACGTGCCCATGGCCGTGAACGTGGCCGCGCTCATCCTGGCCTACGCCGCCATCATCGGTGCCCTCGTCATGGACTTCACCGTGGTGCGCAAGTGTCGCAACAAGCACCGCGACAAGGTGGCCGCCATGACGCGCAAGCAGCAGGAGCGCCTCATCCTTGAGGAGCAGACGCTCGCCGCCGCCCGCGACGCCGCCAAGAAGGCCAAGAAGGAGGCCAAGAAGGCCGGCAAGTCCGCCGCCGAGGCCGAGGCTGCCGCTCAGGCCGCTTCCGACGCCGTGCTCGCCGGCAAGCCTGTGGCTCAGGACGGCGAGGACGAGGCCACCAAGCCCGAGGCCGAGCCTGCAAAGAAGGCCAAGGCGGCCCCCGAGCC
>CAVJGP010000130.1:0-7979 GCA_963648855.1 Alistipes onderdonkii
ACTAATGCGGGTTCTCGTCCGCAAGGCGCTGGGAGGCGATGCGTACTGGACGTACGTGAGCCTCCCAGGAACGCAGCGGACGAGGTTCCGCAACATCTCTTACCGGGTGCGGGGGGTGCCCCAGAAGAAGAGGGCGACCGTCCCCGGTCCCGTGTGGGAGCCGATGGTGGTGCCGATGTAGAACGTCTCGATGTCCTTCACGTTGGCGAAGCGCTCGCCGATAAGGTCGGCAACGGCCTTGGCGTCGTCGCGGCAGGCGCTCTGCGAGATGAAGACGCGCCCGGAGTAGTCCAGGCCGCCCTCGGCCGTCTCCTCCATGCACTCCACGATGCGCTTGACGACCTTCTTCTTGCCGCGCAGGCTCTCGCGCTGGATGAGCTTGCCCTCGTCGTTCACGTCGAGCAGGGGACAGATGTTGAGCAGGTTGCCGATGTGGCCCACCACGGGCTTCACGCGGCCGCCCTTGATGTAGAAGGTGAGGTCGGTCGAGAAGAACCAGTGGCGCAGGCGGTTCTTGTTGGCCTCGGTCCAGTCGCGCAGCTCGTCGATGCCCATGCCCTCGGCGCGCTTGTCGGAGAGGGTCTGCATGAGCAGGCCGAAGCCGCTCGAGGCCGCCAGCGAGTCCACCACGTACAGCTTGCGCTCGGGGAACTCGCCGGCCAGGAGCTCGGCCGCCTCGACGGCCGCCTGGTACGACGACGAGATGCCCGACGACAGGCTGCAGTGCAGGATGTCCTTGCCCTGCGCCAGGAAGCCCCGGAAGAACTCCACGTAGTCGCCCGTGCCCACAGCCGCCGTCTTGGTGTCGGCGCCGTTGGCCATCGCGCGGTAGAAGTCCTCGAACGGGATGGATTTGCCCAGGTCGTCGCGGTAATCCGTGCCGTCGAGCATGAAGTGGAAGCACACGTGCTCCACGCCGATCTGCGCGAGCTTCTCGGCGGAAAGGTCGGCCGTGGACTCGCAGCTCAGGATGTAGGGTTGCTCTGCCATGATGCGTGTGTCGCTTTCCGATGCGTCTAGCGGTGGTCTTCGAAAGCCTTGCACACGATGTCGGCGCAAGCCTCCACGGAGAGGTTCGAGGTGTCGAGCGTGAGGGAGTACTCGGTGGCGTCGAGCCACTGCTTGCGGTTCACGTAGTAGCTCAGGTACGACTGACGCATGACGTCGATGCGGCGCACCTCGCGCTTGGCCGTGGGCTCGTCGCAGTCGAGCAGCTTGCAGGCGCGCGCGACGCGCACGTCCTCAGGGGCGTGCAGGAACACGCTGAGCACCTCGAAGCCCGCGTCCTCCAGAATCTCCTTGGCGCAGCGGCCCAGCACCACGCAGGGGCCCTTCTTGGCAAGCTCGATGATGGTCTTGCTCTCGAAGGTGAAGATGGTGTCCTTGTCGTCGTAGGCGATGGGGCTGATGGCCTTGAGGAAGGCGCCCATCTTGGAGATGCGCTCCTCGTCGTGCTTCACGAGCTCGGGGTCGATGCCGCTCTTCTTGGCGGCCTCGTGGATGATGTCCTTGTCATAAATCTCGATGCCGAGCTTCTCGGCGACGGCACGGCCCACGGAGTGGCCGCCAGCGGCGAACTCTCGGTCGATGGTGATGATTTTCATTGTCTGCTCCGCTTCTCGCGAACGGCTGATTGTACCGCGCCGATTATACGCGAGCGTTTGTGTCTGGCCCGAGAACATTGGGCAGATAGCAGCACAAATAGCCGATTCCCCCTTGTTTCGCCGCAGCACTCGTGGCCCTTGCGCTCAAGAGGGGCCCGCAAAGTGCGCTTGCGTGCATGACACCTTGACGTAAGGGCGCTCATCGTGTCGCGCTTGCGGTTCCGCCAGCAAGAAGCACGCTCAAGCGCCTGGCTAAATGGGCGATTTGCCTGCGTTTTTGCAAGATTGCGCTGGGTAGATGCGCGGGCGGGCGGCCGTATATCTATACTCGCATTGTCGGTTTGCCCCTTCGGGAGCGGCTCGGCCCTTTTCTTCCGCATCAGAGCGAGGATTTCCATGACACAATCTCGCGCCCACGTTTCGTTGGGCCGCGCCCTACACTCGCATATTCCGCCTGGTCGCAGGCCCTTTCGCCAGATGCGCTCCCTGGCGGGTCGAGCGCCGCTGCCGCCCGACGGATGTCAGTCCGCCCGACGCCTGCACCGCTTTCCCTGCGCACTGGTCTCGTGGGACGGGGCATCTCGATGAGCGAGCACATGATCTCCGTGCGCGGCCTGTGCAAGAGCTATGGCGACACCCAGGTCCTCAAGGACGTGGACGTCGACATCGACAGGGGCGACGTCATCTCGATCATCGGCCCTTCGGGCTGCGGCAAGTCCACCTTCCTGCGCTGCCTCAACTACCTCGACCCTCCTACCAGCGGCGAGATCTGGTTCGACGGCGAGAGGGTGGGTGCCGACCCCGAGGGCTTGCGGCTCCTGAGGCGCAAGATGGGCATGGTGTTCCAGTCGTTCAACCTCTTTCCCAACATGACGGTGATCGAGAACGTCATGCTCGCCCCGGTGCAGGTCCTGGGCGTGAGCCGGCAGGAGGCCTACGACCTGGCCATGCGCCTGTTGGAGACCGTGGGCCTGGCGCACAGGGCGCTGTCGTACAGCGAGGAGCTCTCCGGCGGGCAGAAGCAGCGCGTCGCCATCGCCCGCGCCCTTGCGATGCGACCCGAGGCCGTGCTCTTCGACGAGCCCACGAGCGCGCTCGACCCCACCATGGTGACCGAGGTCCTGGGCGTCTTGAACGTGCTGGCCGACAGGGGCACCACCATGCTCATCGTCACGCACGAGATGAGTTTCGCGCGCACGGCGTCGAACCGCATCATCTACCTGGATGAGCAGGGGATATACGAGGACGGCACGCCCAAGCAGGTGTTTGAGAACCCGCGTCGCCCCCGCACGCGCGACTTCATCTTCAACGTGCGCAGCTTCACCTACCTCATCCGCCCCGGGTCGTTCGACTTCTACGAGTTCCTGGGAAAGGCCAGCCTCTACATGCGCCGCCAGCTCTTCGACGACGCGCGCATCACGCACGTGACGCACGTGCTCGACGAGGCCCTCAACCATTGCGTGCTCCTGGCGGGCCCCGATGTGCTCACCCAGCTCACCATGCGCTACGCCTCCACGCCCGACGAGCTCACCATCGAGTTTCGCGACTCGGCCGGCGTGGCGCACTATCCTTTCGAGGAGATGGACGTGCTGAGCCGCCGCGTGCTGGAGGGGTATGCGGCATCCGTAGAGTCCCTTCCCTCTTCTCTCATCATCAAGATGTAGGGAGTTGCGGAACCTCGCCGGCTGCGTTCTCGGGAGGCTTACGTACGTCCAGTACGCTGCGCCTCCCGACGCCTTGCCGGCGAGAACCCGCGTTTGTAAGGGGCGGAACCTGATGCGCTGCGAATTCCTGCGGGACTCGTCGCGAAGGACGCTCCGTGCACAGGTGCTCATGCGCGGTGCGCACCTTTGGTGTACTCCAGTACACATCGCACCTGTGCGCCTTGCGCGCCAGAACCCGCGTTTTGGTGGGAGATGCGGAACCGGGCGGAACTTGATGGGCTCCGTTCGTGGCTGTAGTTTTTGCTTGTTGAGGAGAAGGAGAGGGGAGCGCAGGTGAAGGACGGGCGCTTTGGGCTGCTCAGAGGTACGAGGCACTTCTTTGTGTGCCTGTGCATCGCACTCGCGTGCGTGCTTGCCCTGCCGTGCTCGGCATACGCGGGCACGGTGGTGGACGTTATGCTTACGGAGCAGGAGGAGCTGCTGAGCTCGGCGCGCCTGGGCGTCTATGAGGGCGGGCTCACGAGCATCTATGCCGAGCAGGACTTCCCCGACGCCACGCTTCTCGAGTATGAGAACGTCTTCTGCATCGCCTCGGCCTTGAGCGCGGGCAAGGTGGATTACGGCCTCGTTCCCGTGGAGTCGGCCCAGCGCTTCATGCAGTCGAACCCCGATTTCTCCTATCTGTCGCCCGGCGTGTGCGACTTCGGCATCCGCATCTGCGTGGCCAAGGGCAACGACGTACTGCTGCAAAAGGTCAACGCGGCCATCGCCAAGCTCAGCGCCGACGGCACCTTGGACGCGGTGCAGAAGAAGTGGTCCGAAGACGCCGACTACAGCATGGACGACATCCCTGTCCGCGAGGACGGCGAGGTGCTGCGCGTGGCTGTCTGCGGTTCCGACGAGCCTGTCTCTTTCGTGTATAACGGCCAGCTCGTGGGCTGTGACGTGGAGATTGCCATGCGCATCGCCTATGAGCTGGGCATGCGCGCAGAATTCCAGGACATGGCATTTCCCAGCGAGCTCACGGCCGTCACGAGCGGCACGGCCGACCTCGCCATGCACTACGCCTACTCTAAGGAGCGTGCCGAGCAGATAGACTTCTCCGACCCGCTGTACACGGAACGCTGGGTTGCCATGTTCAAGGGCGAGAGCGGCTCGGCCCTCTCTCCTTTCGAGGCCCTCGCGAGCAACTTCACCAAGGCGTTCGTGGTGGAGTCCCGCTGGCAGACGGTGCTGAAGGGGCTCGGCGTCACGCTGGCCATCGCCCTGGCTTCCTTCGTGCTCGGGACGATCGGCGGAGGCTTCCTGTGCTGGTTGGGAAGGCGCGGCGGCACATGCGCGGCGTTCGCTCGCGGCTACGTGCGCGTCGTGACCGGCATCCCCACCCTTGTGTGGCTCCTGCTGCTCTACTACGTCGTCTTCAGGAACGCGGGCATTCCCGGCAGCGTCGTGGCGGTCATCTGCCTGGGGCTTGAGGCGTCCGCGCCCCTGTCGGGCGTCTTCCAGATGGGCATCTCCTCCGTGGGGACGGGCCAGGTCGAGGCGTGCGAGGCCCTGGGCCTGTCGCGTCGCCAGACCCTGCGCCACGTGGTAGTGCCCCAGGCGCTCGCCAGCGTGTGGAAGCTCTACTCCGGGCAGCTCACCGGCCTCATCAAGGCCACGAGTATCGTGGGCTACGTTGCCGTCACCGACCTCACGAAGGCCTCGGACATCATCCGTTCGCGCACCTTCGAGGCCTTGTTCCCGCTCGTCTCCACGGCCTTGGTCTATTTCGCCGTCATCCTGGTGTTTTCCTGGCTTCTGGACCTTGTTGCCCAGCGCCTTGACCCCCGTCATCGCAGCGCCGCGCACATCCTCAGGGGTATCGAGGTGCGCTCCTAGGAGGGCGGCGCATTACGCGTACGCATGGGCTGATCGCGAAGTGCTCACGCGGGGGTCGTCGACTTACCCCGCATTGAGGGTCGCGCACGAATGCGTGGATTGAGCGCGATGGCTACCGCAAGGTGAAGGTGTGCGTATGTGCGCACTCACGCATGGGCCGATCGCGAACCGTTGGGCAGCTCCCGCGCACAAAAGAGGGGGCCGAGGACGCATCGTCCCCAGCCCCCTCTTAGTTCAGCCCACATCGCTCGCATGCCGTCGGCAACGCGAGCGGGTATGCGCTTTCCCCTACGCGGTCGCCTCGATCTGGCCGCCGGCGAAGTCGGAGATCATGCCGCGGCGCATGCGCTCGGAGGCGAGCATCTCAACGGCGTCCACGTACTCGCGGCCGAGCTCGGGATAGTCGCCGCGGTAGGCCAGGACGCGGGCGTCGACCGGGCACACGGTGACGCACTGGCCGCAGCGCACGCAGGTGTTGTTGTGCAGGCAGAAGTTGTCGTCGTCGAAGGAGATGGCCTCCATGGGGCAGCGGGCGATGCACGCGCCGCAGGAGATGCACTTCTCCTTGTCGTACTTCAGCAGGTAGGCGCTCACGTTCACGTTGGCGTGGGCCTGGCCGCCCATGGACTTGTAGCCCGACAGGTTGCCGCAGCAGTCGCCGTGGCACATGCACATGATGTCGACGTCCTTCATGCTGAGCGACTCGGGCACCATGCCGGCGTCCATGCACTTCTCCACCATGGCGATGGCCTCGTCCTGGCTGATGAGGCGGCCGATGCCCACCTCGTCGAAGTACGTGGCCAGCTCGCCGAACGACAGGCAGGTCTCGAAGGGGTGGTCGCCGTCGCCGTGGCACATGGGCACGTCGAGCGACTTCCACATGAGGCGGCACTGGCAGGGCGAAACGGTGATCTGCTCGTTGGACTCGATGATCTTCTTCCAGTCCATGTAGGGGGCGAGCTCGTCCTCCTCCACCACGTCGGCGCTCACGGGGTAGGTGTGGAAGAGGGGCACGAGGGCCTCGAAGCTCTCGCCGCTCTCGGTGCCGCCGATGCCCAGGGCGTCGAAGGCGCCGGCTGCGGCGTAGGCCTCGGGGGCGTCGGCCACGCCGTCGGCGTCGCCGCCGTTCTCAAAGTAGGCGCGCAGCTCGTTGAACTCCCAGAAGCCGTTGATGTAGGGGAGCAGGTGGTACACGTCGTGGCCGGAGCGGTGGGCGCGCATGATCATGCCGCGCATCGCCAGGTCGTCGAGGATCTCCTTGCACTCGTCGATCGGGCGGCCGGAGAGCCAGTGGTACTCGTTAACGTCGAACTGCTTGTTGATGGGCATCTCGATCTCGTGCTGGGCGTCGTCCTCGCTCCAGAGGCTCATGATCATCTGGTAGGAGGTCTCCTTGGGGGTGGAGCCGATGCCCTGGCCGATGCGGTTGAGGTGGTTGCGCAGCTTCACATAGACGGCGGGGATCACGGTGCCGTCGGGCAGGACGGCGTCCTCGATGTCCTCGAGGGGCAGGGTGTCCTGCACCATGTCCACCAGGTCGCTCTTGGAGGCGTCGGCCAGCTCGGGCAGCACGTTGGCGTAGGCCGACTCACGCGTGGTGTGCGGCGCCACGACGTTCTCGCCCCAGTAGGTGCTGGGGTCGTCGAGCTCGTAGGTGGTGGCGGGGTCGGCGGCCTCGTCGGCGAACACCACGGAGGGTGCGCCCACGCTGATGCCGGCTGCGGCCATCGCGCCCATGGCGGCCATGCCGCCCACAAACGTCCTGCGGGTAACGTCGGAAGTGCTCATATGCGGTTCCTCTCCCTCAAATCCCTTTGTCCCACACGCCTTCCCGAGCGTTGTCGTGGGACCCTCGAAGGGCAATCCTAGGGGGAATGCCGTGCGCGTTCCACCCATTCCGGAAATTCATTTGGACACAGCTCGTGCCAGGCGAAAGAATCTGGACGAGTGAGGGTGCGGTGCCTAAAATTGTTACGCATGGTGCCAGGCGTAGCATGTAAGCTTAGGAAAACGCCTGGTAGATGCTCAGGGGGAGCAGCGGGGTGGGGGGAGACATATGAACAGGAAAGACCTTGTGCGCCGGCACCTGGCCGAGACGCTCATGGAGATGTGCGACGAGGGGGCGTTGCTGAGCGCGCTCACGGTGTCTGACCTCGTGGCCCGCGCGGGCATCGCCCGCCAGACGTTCTACAACCACTTCGCCGACATCGACGAGCTCATCTTGTATACGGCATCCCTGCCCATGGCGCTTGAGAGCAACCCCTTCACCGACTTCGACGCCACGGTGCGCCTTTACGAGCGGGCCGCGCGTCACAAGAGCTTCTTCGTGCAGCTCCCCAACCAGACGGGGGAGAGGAGCTTTCGCATCTATGCCAACGCCTGGCTTCGCCGCACGTACCGCGAGCGCTTCGTGAAGTCGACGCTTCCCGCCGAGGAGCGCGCCTATCGCGAGGCGTGCATCGACGTGTACGTGTTCGGCTGCAACGAGGCTTTCCTTTCCTGGTGCGCCTCGGGGATGAAGGCCCCCGTGGAGGCGCTTGTACGGGCCCTCTATGACATGACGCCCGCCTTCGCCAAGGCCGAGCGCAGTGCGCTGCCGACAAAACCGCAGATGGCGTAGGGAATTTTGCGAGGAGGATGCTGCCCTTCAGGCCCCCTAAAAGCTGTCACACCCCGCGCGTAAAGCCTCAACTAACGCTCAACTCAAACGTTAGTCCAGACAAGCTCGCGCGATCGCGTCGAAAATGTTGGTGTAAAGGCCGAAAGGCCCTGAGAGCCGGCCCGTGGAAGGCGCGGCCCCGTCCTAGAATCTGAAATCGCGACAAGTCAG
>CAVJGP010000131.1:0-7950 GCA_963648855.1 Alistipes onderdonkii
GCACGCTCGCCGACGGCACCGATGTCGCGCCCCTCCCCGACGCCGCCGCGCTCTCGGACCTCGACGCGGCCCTCGCCTCGGGCGACCCCGTCGCGCAGGTTCAGGCGCTCGGCATCGCCACGGACCCCTCGCAGGTGGAGGGCTACGACCCGGCCGCCGACGAGGAGCCCGCGGACTACGAGGAGCTCGCCGCCGAATCCGACAAGGACGTCTCCCCGCTGTCCAGCGACAGCGTCCGCGTGGGCGACTGGTCGTACCACGAGTCCAAAAACGACAGCGGCGCCACGGTCTACGTCATTGACGGCTACTACGGCAGCGCCACCTCCGTCACCCTGCCCGCCACGCTCGGCGGCAAGCAGATGTACGGCGTGACCTTCCTGGGCACCGGCCTCCCCAAGACGGTGACGTCGGTCACCATACCCGCCACCATCAAGGAGATTGGCGGACGCGCGTTCAGCGGCACCAACGTGGCGAGCGTCACCTTCGCGGCAAACTCCCAGCTCGTCTCCATCGAGTCGTGGGCGTTCGAGGGCACGCCCATCACCGAGCTCACCCTCCCCGCGCACGTGAAGAAGATTGGGCAGCACGCCTTTCACGCTTGCGGCCTCAAGAAGCTCACGCTAAGCACCGACCTCGAGCCCATGGTGTACACGGGCACGATCACTTCAGGCAGCAACACATATGAGCAAACCCAGCACTACAACCCCTGCGACGGTTGCGGCAGGGTCACGTTCGTGGCACCCTCGGGCTGCAAGAACTATCGCGTTGAGAATGGTGCCCTGCTCTCCAAGGACGGCACCATCCTCTACGCCCAGATGTCGAACCTGGCCGGCGGCACCTACACCGTGCCGAGCAGCGTGAAGATCCTCGGCACGTACGCCATGTGCTACAATACCACGTTCTCAAAAATCTCCCTGCCGCAGGGCCTCACCACGATGGAGCAGTACTGTCTCTACGGCACGAGCATCACCAGCCTCGACATGCCCGACTCGGTGACGCACGTGCAGGGCTACATCTGCGGGTACTGCACGCGCCTGACCAGCGTGCGCATCAGCAACAACCTTGAGGAGCTGGGCGAGAAGGCGGGCTGGGAGTGCTTCTTCGGCTGCTCGAGCCTCACGAGCGTGACGCTGGGATCAAAGCTGCGCGTCATCGGCAACGCCTGCTTCAGCGAGACCAAGCTGACGAGCGTCTACCTGCCGGCGAGCGTAGAGCAGCTCAACTACGGGGCATTCGGCGACATCCCCACCCTCAAGAGCGTCACGGGCGGGGCGGGCCTTCGCTACATATATCGCTTGGCGTTTCGCAACGCGGGCCTCACGAGCTTCCCCTTCGGCAAGAACCTCAAGTTCGTGTCGAACGAGGCGTTCAATAACTGCAAGTTCACGCCGAGCTATCCCTCGTACATGAACGAGCAGCCCGACGGCTACTACTCGAACGACAGCGCCCTGGCCCTGCGCGGCGACAAGAGCTACAGCCTCGCCTGGCAGGTGCTCAGCCTCGTGAACCAGGAGCGCGCGAAGGAGGGCCTCTCCGCCCTCACCATGGACGCCGACCTGCTCAGCGCCGCCATGCAGCGCGCGGCCGAGACCGCCGTCTGCTACAGCCACACGCGCCCCACAGGCCGGGACTGCTTCACCGCCTGCTCCAAGATGACGGCCGAGAACATCGCCTGCGGCAGCAGCACGGCGCAATCGGTGATGACGCAGTGGATGAACTCCTCGGGCCACCGCGCCAACATCCTTAGCTCTTACGCCAAGTCCATCGGCATCGGCTGCGTGAAGGTCAGTGGGCAGTACTACTGGGTGCAGTGCTTCGGCACGAGTGCGGCCACCACCGTCTCGAAGCCCGCCGACGTGTCAAACGCCCTCATGAAGGTCAACTACACCGCGGAAGGCCTCTCCTCTTGCGGCAGCACCTTCGAGATTCACTCTGTTTCAAGCGACGGCTTGCGCTTGGAATCCCCCATGAGCGTCTCGCTGCTGCAGGGCACGTCCCAGCGCTATGCCCTCTACGTCCATCCCATTGCCAAGAACAGCATAGTCACACGCATCGACAACTCCTGCGTCACCTGGTCGCTCTCCGGAACGGGCGCCAAGCTCGACGCCTCCAAGGCAACGGTGACGGCCACGGGCGACGGCTCCTTCACCCTCACGGCAAGCGTAGGCGGCGGCACCGTGAAGCAAACCCTCACGCGCAAGACAAGGGCCACGGTGCAGGGCGCGCCCACCTCGTTCAAGGACGTGGCCTCGGGCGAGTGGTATGCATACTGGGTGACCCAGGTGGCCCAGGTCGGTCTCATGACCGGCATGAAGGACGCGCGCGGCAGCTACACGGGCTACTTCGAGCCCGAGCGCGGCATCACGCGCGCCGAGGTGGCCACGGTGCTGTGGCGCATCGCCGGCAGCCCTTCGGCCAAGTCCTGCCCGCTGCCCGACGTCTCGGGCCACTGGGCGCAGAAGGCGGTGTCGTGGTGCTACGCCAAGGGCGTGGTGACCGGCTACACCGACGGCCCCTACAAGGGCAGGTTCATGCCCGACGCGCAGGTGAGCCGCCAGGAGCTGGCCATCATGGTGTGGCGCTTCGCCAAGTGGGGCGGCGTGAACACCGCCAACCCGTCTAAGGCCGCCTTCAACTATTGCAGCGACGCGTCGACCGTGCCCGACTGGTCGCGCGACGCCATGATATGGTGCGCCTCGGCCGGCATCATCACGGGCATCCAGGGCAACGGCTGGCCCACGCTGTCCCCCGAGGTCGGCGCGACCCGCGCCATGGCGGCGAAGATCTTCGTGAAGACGCTGCAGCGCTACGATTACGAGACGAGCCCGCAGTCCGACGACGCAGGCAACGAAGCCACGTGGGAAGACTCCGAGCAAGTGACGTTCGAGGACGTCCAAGCCCCGCATGTGACGCATGGTCAGACCGAGCAGGGGCTGGCGTACGCGCTGGTGCCCGAGGGCGCGGTTGATGCGCAGGGCAGCGCGTACGTGTTCGGGCAGGCGTACGGCGAGCTGGGCGGGCGCTACGTGGGCGCCGGCGTGTACGTGACCGGCTACACGGGAAAGAGCGCCGAGCTGGCGCTGCCCGCGCAGATCGAAGGCGCCGACGTGGTGAGCGCGAACCTCTCCTGGAAGGGCGACGCCGAGGCCGGCACGCCCGACCCCGACGGGCGCACGAGGCTCGAGGGGCTGACGCTGGAGCGCGGCTGCAAGCTGGCGAGCCTGGACGCCTCGGGCAGCCTGCTGGAGGGCCTGGCCCTCGCAGGTGACGAGGCGCTGGGCGGCCTGGACTGCCTGCGCTACCTCGACCTCTCGGGCACGCAGGTGGCCTCGCTCAACGTTGCGACCCTGCCCGCGCTTGAGGAGCTCGGCCTGCGCGGCTGCCCCCTGGCGTCCGAGGCCCTGGCAGAGCTGGCCTCCTGGCGCGGCGCGACCGGCCTCGCCGCCGACCTCGCAGGCGCTGGCGAGAAGGTTGAGCAGGCGGGCGGCGCGACCGGCGGCACGCAGGTCGACGCAGCCGGCGACGCGACTGACTCCGCCGAGACCTTCGACACGGTGGAGCCCGGCGCGACCGACGCCGATGCACCCACCGAGCCGGCTGACGCGATCGCTGAGCCGAACGATGACAAGGCAGCAGCCGTAAACGCGACCGAGACGACCGACGTCGCCGAGACACCCGCCGACCCCGAAAGCGCCGCCGAGCCGCTCGAGGCCGCATCCTTCGACTCGCTCGATGCAACCGCCGCCTAGCGGCACAACCCCGGCGTGCCCCGCGACCCACCCCGCAGGGCGCGCCCCTTGCAGCCTGCACGACATTACAGGCGGCACACCCGATTAACCGGGCCACACCGCCGCCCAGAGGGAATCACGCCTCCGCTACAACCCCGCCGCCCAACAGGAGGCTCACGCCTTCGTCGCAGCCGTGCGACCCAGCATGATTTGCCGTCATACATTGCAGCCCGAAAGGAGCCGTATGACACCGCCTCATCGCCCATGAGCAGGATGTTGAGGTCATACATTGCAGCCCGAAAGGAGCCGTATGACACATAAGGCCAAGCGCACCAAGCAGCGCGATTCAAACCCCTCGCTCTCCACAGCAAAACAGGTCGAATATCTGAAGAAGCAGGGGGTGACTTTCAACCTCTGCACGGAAGAGCAGGCGGCCGAGTTCCTTCGCGACGCCAACAGCCTCCTCAGGACAGCATCCTATTGCGAGCTCTTTCCCACCAAGCCGCTGGGGCCACACACCGGGGAGTACGCGTGCCTGGATTTCGAGCACCTGCGCGTGCTCTCCTCACTCGACAGGCAGCTCAGGGAATGCCTCCTGACGGTTATGCTCGACATAGAGCACTTCGCACGCACGCAGGTTCTCGACGAATGCGGGAAGCGAGGCGAAGACGGATGTCAAATCGTCCGCGATTACGCAGCGCATCTCAAGAGCATCGATCGCTGCCACATCGAGGGCAGCCTCAAGGCAAGGGGTGCCGAGGGGGACAAGCACGACCTGTACGCCGGCGACCTCATCGCCAAGTACATCGGGAAAGGCGAGCATCTCGACAGGATGCCGGTCTGGGTTTTCCTCGAGACCATCGAGTTTCGCGTGTTTTGCGACTTCTACCTCTTTTGCGCCCAAAGATGGAAGAGCGGGCACATGGCCCAGCAGCACTGCGCACTCAAGAACCTGCGCGGGCTGCGCAACGCCTGCGCACACAACGCCTGCCTCCTCAACGGCGTCTGCACCGCCTCCGCAGAGGGCGACGCCGAAATCCACCAACTGCTGGTTGACTCGCTCAGCGCCCGTGGCATGAAAATCAACAGTTCCAGGCGCTCGAAACTCTCCAACCCCAGGGTGGCCCAGATGGCAACCGTCCTCTATGCCGACAGCCTGTTCTGCGCCCGTCCGCCGGCAACGGAAAGGCACGCGCACGCTCTCGCCGAGCTGCATTCCCATTGGGAGAGCGTAAAAAGCCTCTTCGAAAAGAACCTTGCGCTCATGTCCTTCTTCGATTTCTTCTTCAAGCTCGTTGACGCTTGGGTGCCCCTCAACCCGCAATGTGCCTGTATCCAGGACCGATGCGCTTGTAGAAGCACGGATGGCTGCCAGCTTCGCCTCAGTTTTTCAGGCATAGACGTCACCCTGCAAATATCTCAGACTTGTCCGAGCGGCACTGTCTGAACGCCGTCAGGTAGAAACCCTTCAAAAACCTGTCAGTGCGCTGGCATGCCATCCCCACCGTCGGGCCCCCATGGGACTCTGGGAAAACAGTCAGACGGTCAAGATGGCAAGGACCGGCAAGGCCCGGCAAGGCAAGGCCCGTGGTTGATTTAACCGTGAGGCGTTTGCCAATGCCGGCATCGGCGGGTACAATGCCTCTCGATGGGCCCGGGATGACCGCTGATTCAAGTCACCGGGCCTAAACTGTATCTACAGGAGAAACCTTATGGCAGACGCATGCGGGCACCCCGAGACCGAAGCGCGGCGCGAGTGGGCGGAGCGCTGGCTCTCGCCATCAAGGTTCTCTTCTTACCTTAATCTTTGCGGCGGCGACGTCGACTGTGCACTCGAGCTGCACGAATGGAACCTCATGCTAGGGCGCGTCCTCATGGGGGACATCGCGCACTTCGAGCTCGCGCTGCGCAACGCGTACGACCGGGTTCTCACCGAGCGCTTCGGAGGTGCCGAGCGCTGGCTCTTCGACGCGAACTCGCCCGTGACGCGCCCCATCATGCGAAAAAGCAAGGCGGGAAAGCTGCGCGACGTGAACATGGTGAACCGCCGCGCCATCGATGACGCCCGCGGGCGGGCCCACGACCCGGCAAACCCCGACCAAGTGGTTGCGGGCCTCATGCTCGGCTTCTGGGCGCATATGACCGACCGAAGCCGCGAGCGCGACCTTTGGATACCGTTCCTGCACGGCGCATGGCCCGCGGGAACCGACAGGGCGAAGCTCAACCTGAAGCTCGAATCCATCAACAAGCTGCGCAACCGCGTCGCGCACAGCGAGCGCCTGTTCAATCCCGGGCCCGGCGGGCATTCGCCCATGAGGGCCGACGCGGACATGCTCGCCCTGTTCAGGGCCTTGTCTCCGCAGGCCTATGAGAACCTTTACGGCAACAAAGGAAAGACTACGGTTGAGAGGTTCCTCGAAGACCATCCGGCACCGATAGACGTGACGCTGTAGCAAATCCCCCAACGGGTTCGAGCGCGCTGAATCGTCCCGTTGGAAACGGCCGGTTTTGGCACTTATTCTGATTCTGCCGCCCAGAGCAACTTTCCAAAATCAGCGGCTCGCCCGCAAGACGGCCGCCGGCGCGGACGCGCCCTCCCGCACATCGGCGCTCCAGTGTCATTTCGCAATCGTACGGTCAGATTCTTCGCAATCGTACGGTTGGAACCTCCGCAATCGTACGCCCTGAAGGGAGAGGTGAGCCACTGCCGCAACGAGGCCGGCCTTAAGGCCCTTATTAGGCCCTGAGGAAACCGGCTCGAATTCTCTTTTCAGCTACGCTTAAAGTTGTCCGCCATGCGACTATCATGGCGGCATCTAGGCTGGTTCGAGAGATTGGAGTCGTATGAGACAGGCATGCGGGTCAAAGGGGCTGCCGCGCTGGGCGCTCGCCGGGGCGGCGCTCGCGGCGCTCCTGGCATGGGCGCCCCTCGGGGCGGCCACCCACGCCCCTGCGTACGCGGACGAGACGGCGGCGCAGGCGTCCGCCGGCGAGGGCGTCCCGGCAGCAGGCGAATCCGCCGGCGCGGAGGTCACCTTCGATACGGTCTCGCTCGAGGACGGGGCGGCCCTTGCCGACGAGGGCGCAGGCGCGGCCGACGGGGTCAGCCCTCTCGCCGGTACCAACGGCGCGTCCGCCGCAGCCGAGGCCGACGCCCTCATCGCCGACGCAAACGATGTGTCGCTTACCGACGAGGCGGCGCTCCCCGCAGCCGAGGGCGACGCCTCGACCGACGAGCCGTTCGTCGACATCCCCGACGCCGCCGCGCTCTCCGACCTCGACGCGGCCCTCGCCTCGGGCGACCCCGTCGCGCAGGTTCAGGCGCTCGGCATCGCCACGGACCCCTCGCAGGTGGAGGGCTACGACCCGGCCGCCGACGAGGAGCCCGCGGACTACGAGGAGCTCGCCGCCGAATCCGACAAGGACGTCTCCCCGCTGTCCAGCGACAGCGTCCGCGTGGGCGACTGGTCGTACCACGAGTCCAAAAACGACAGCGGCGCCACGGTCTACGTCATTGACGGCTACTACGGCAGCGCCACCTCCGTCACCCTGCCCGCCACGCTCGGCGGCAAGCAGATGTACGGCGTGACCTTCCTGGGCACCGGCCTCCCCAAGACGGTGACGTCGGTCACCATACCCGCCACCATCAAGGAGATTGGCGGACGCGCGTTCAGCGGCACCAACGTGGCGAGCGTCACCTTCGCGGCAAACTCCCAGCTCGTCTCCATCGAGTCGTGGGCGTTCGAGGGCACGCCCATCACCGAGCTCACCCTCCCCGCGCACGTGAAGAAGATTGGGCAGCACGCCTTTCACGCTTGCGGCCTCAAGAAGCTCACGCTAAGCACCGACCTCGAGCCCATGGTGTACACGGGCACGATCACTTCAGGCAGCAACACATATGAGCAAACCCAGCACTACAACCCCTGCGACGGTTGCGGCAGGGTCACGTTCGTGGCACCCTCGGGCTGCAAGAACTATCGCGTTGAGAATGGTGCCCTGCTCTCCAAGGACGGCACCATCCTCTACGCCCAGATGTCGAACCTGGCCGGCGGCACCTACACCGTGCCGAGCAGCGTGAAGATCCTCGGCACGTACGCCATGTGCTACAATACCACGTTCTCAAAAATCTCCCTGCCGCAGGGCCTCACCACGATGGAGCAGTACTGTCTCTACGGCACGAGCATCACCAGCCTCGACATGCCCGACTCGGTGACGCACGTGC
>CAVJGP010000132.1:0-7747 GCA_963648855.1 Alistipes onderdonkii
CCCCGGCCCACCCCATCGTTTCTTGCCCTTAGCCCCTTGCCTTAGCCCTTAGCCCTTAGCCCTTGGCCCTTAGCCCCCCATGGCACCCCTGGAGTAGGGCGCGCAGCCCAAGGGGGCGGTCTCCTAAGCCGCGACCCCGCAGCCGGGCGTTCTTTGCCCGGCGAGGACCAGCGGCGTGGAGATCCGCCCCCTTGGGCGTCGGGAAGCACCCTACTTCGGTGCCCTCATTGCTCGCATCGCATTCAGAATCGCGATGATGGCCACGCCCACGTCGCCGAACACGGCGAGCCACATGTTGGCGATGCCCAGGGCCGCCAGCACGAGGATGACGAGCTTCACTGCCAGGGCGAACACGATGTTCTGCCAGACGATGCGCATCGTGCGGCGCGCCAGGCGGATGGCGCGGGCGATGTTGGAGGGGCGGTCGTCCATGAGCACCACGTCGGCGGCCTCGATGGCGGCGTCGGAGCCCATCGCGCCCATGGCGATGCCCACGTCGGCGCGGGTGAGCACGGGGGCATCGTTGATGCCGTCGCCCACGAAGGCGAGCTTGCCCTTGGGGCCCTCGGCTGCGAGCAGGCGTTCTACCTGCTCCACCTTGTCGGCAGGGAGCAGCTGCGCGTGATGCTCGTCGATGCCGAGCTTCTCCGCCACGGCGGCGGCCACCTCGGCGCGGTCGCCGGTAAGCATGACCGTCTTGTTCACGCCGGCCGCGTGTAGGTCGGCGATGGCCTGCGCGGAGTCGTCCTTCACCACGTCGGCGATCACGATGTGGCCGATGTAGCGCCCGTCGAGTGACACGTGCAGGATGGTGCCGGTGAGCTCGCAGGTGTGGAAGATCACGCCGTGGCCGGCCATGAGCTTGTCGTTGCCCACGAGCACGGTGTGCTCGCTCACGCGCGCGCTCACGCCGTGGCCGCCCTCCTCGTGCACCTCGGCGATCTTCGCCTGGTCGATGTCGCCCGTGTAAGCTGCCTTGATGGAGATGGCGATGGGGTGGTCGGAGTAGGCCTCGGCGTGCGCGGCCATGCTCAGAAGCATGTCGGGGTCCACGTCGGCCTCGGCATGGACGGCCACCACGTTGAACGTGCCGTTGGTGAGGGTGCCCGTCTTGTCGAAGACGACGGTGTCAACCTCGGAGAGGGCCTCCAGGTAGTTGGAGCCCTTCACGAGCACGCCGATGCGCGAGGCCCCGCCGATGCCGCCGAAGAAGCTCAGGGGCACGGAGATGACCAGGGCGCACGGGCAGCTCACCACGAGGAAGGTAAGGCCGCGCAGGATCCAGTCGCTCCAGGCGCCCGTGACGGCGCCGCCTACCACGGCGAGTAGCACGGCCGCGCCGGTGACGAGCGGGGTGTACCAGCGGGCGAAGCGCGTGATGAAGTTCTCGGTCTTGGCCTTCTTCTCGCTGGCGTTCTCCACGAGCTCCAGGATGCGGCTTACCGTGGACTCGCCGAAGGGCTTGGTGGTGCGCACGCGCAGAAGGCCCGTCATGTTGATGCAGCCCGAGACCACCTGAGCGCCCGCCTCCACGTGGCGCGGCACGCTCTCGCCGGTGAGGGCCGAGGTGTCGAGCTGGCTGGAGCCCTCCACCACCTCGCCGTCGATGGGGACGCGCTCGCCCACCTTCACCACGATGACGCTGCCCACCTCGACCTCGTCGGGGCCCACCTGCACCAGCTCGCCTGCGCGCTCGACGTTGGCGTAGTCGGGGGCGATGTCCATCATGGCGGCGATGGACTTGCGGCTCTTGCCCACCGCGTAGCTCTGGAACAGCTCGCCTACCTGGTAGAACAGCATGACGGCCGCACCCTCGGCCATGTGGGGGTCGGTGTCGGGGAAGAACACCATCGCAAACGCGCCCAGCGTGGCCACGGCCATGAGGAAGTTCTCGTCGAACACGCTGCCGTGCTTGATGTTGCCCGCCGCCTTGGCGAGTACGTCGTATCCCGCGATGAGGTAGGGCACAAGGAAGAGCACGAAGCTCGCGTAGACGCAGCCGGGGTTGCCCAGCGCTGCCTCAAGCGCCCCCAGCTCGTCGAGGGCGAACACTACCGCGAATATCGCGAGCGCCACCAGGATGCGTGCAAGGCGATGCTGCAGCGATTCCTTCTTACGCTTCTTCTTTTTCTTCTTGGCCTTCGCGGCCTTGGTGTCCGCCATGGGTTTCGCCCTCCCTTATCTGCCCCTATATGCCGTCCGGAGCGTGACGCGCGCATAAAAATCAGCAGCCTCTCTGCAGGGGCTGCGCTCAAAAGGTTCTTCCATGAGCAAGCGCGTCACGTGCGCAGGGCCGGGAGGGTATGGTCGGTCGCGAGTTCCGCAGCCGCATCGCAGATGCGGCGAGGACTGTCTAAGCAGGCGGCCATACCCTCCCGGCCCCTCGGGAGCACAAAGCCTTAGCGAATGATCTCACAATCAGGCTCGACTTCCTCGGTGTAGTCCACCACGCGCTCGAGCACCTCGTCGAACTCGGCGTCGTCAGCCTCGAGGGTGAGCTTCTGGGTCATGAAGTTGACGGAGACGCTCTTCACGCCATCGAGCTTTGCCAGGCCGTCCTGCAGCTTCTGGGCGCAGTTGGCGCAGTCGATCTCGTCGAGCTTGAATACCTTGCGCATGGGAATCTCCTTCGGGGTAGGCCCGGCGCTGTGGGGCGGCCGGGGATTGTAAGCCAATCTCTCATCATATGAACAAGCGTTCATATGATTGAGGGCAAGATACGCCCCTTACATGGCACTGTCAACTCATTTGGCCAAACCGTAGGAGAAGAATGGGGGAGCGGCGATGGGCTGCTCGAAAAGCAGCCTGGAACCTTCTCGGATACAAAAACTTCCGCTAGTCGGTATTCTAGTCGGGCGCGTCTCGTTAAACGATAGTTTGCGCCAGCATCATCCCTGGTAGATGGCGTGCGAGTTTTGGGTTACCTGCGCCTTCGCAGTTAGAATACCGACTAGCGGAAGTTTTGCGCAGCGCGACACTGGCAGGCGGCCCGGACGGTCAAAGTGTGGAAGCTCGCACATCGGGAACAGGCGGCTTGGTCAGTGGGGCGCGATGGCGCTCCGCATATAGAGAAGCGCCGGGCCCTCCGTGGGGGAGAACCCGGCGCTTCTTGATGCGTGCTGCCTCGGTGCCTGAGAGCAAAGCCGTTTATGCTAGCGGCTCTTGTCCGGTGCGGGCTTACTTCCCCTGCATCACGGCGTCGATGGCTTGGATGGCGGCGGTGCGCAGGCCGCACTCCTCCAGACGGGCGACGCCCTTGATGGTGGTGCCGCCGGGGGAGCACACGGCGTCCTTGAGGGCGGCGGGATGCTCGCCGGTCTCCACGGCCATCTTGCCGGTGCCGGCGATCATCTGGCCCGCGAGCTGGTAGGCGATGGCGCGGGGCACGCCGTACTTCACGGCCGCGTCGCCCAGGGCCTCCATGAACATGGCCACGAAGGCCGGGCCGCAGCCCGACACGGCGCCTGCCACGCCCATGAGCGAGGCGTCCACGAACACGACGATGCCCGTGGCCTCGAGGATGGGGCGCACGAGGGCCAGGTCCTCGTCGGTGAGCGAGTGGGTGGACTCGCACACCCAGACGCCCTCGTTCACCTGCACGGGGGTGTTGGGCAGGCAGGAGAGGTGGTGCGTGCCGGGCACGAGCACCTGCTCGTACTCGTCGAAGGGCATGTTCACGGCCACGGAGACCACGATCTTGTCGGCCAGCTCGTCTGCGATGGGTTCGCAGACCTCGTCTACCAGGTAGGGCTTTACCGCGATGAACACCACGTCGCAGGCCTTTGCGACTTCCTCGGCGCTCTCGCAGGGGGTCACCCCGAGCTTCTCGGCGTTGGCGCGGAGCTTGTCGAAGCTCTTCGCGCAGGCGTAGATGTTGCTCGCGGGCACTGCCTCGGCGCGCAGCAGGCCCTTCACGATGGCCTGCGCCATGTTGCCGAAGCCGATAAAGCCGATCTTGGTACACGGAACGTCTGACATGTGTCCTCCAGGGTCGTTTGGTTTAAGGCGTGCGCCGCATATGATGCCACAGACACGGGGTGTTTGGCGCAAGACCACCTGGCGAATAAACCCGCCGTAACAATTTGCGGGCAGGGGCGACACAATCCGGCGCTCCGAATACAGAGACGCGCCCCATGGCAAGCCCGTCACCGGGTTTTCCATGGGGCGCGCTAGGGCGTGCGTGCGTGTGTCAGCCTACTTTGCGGCGAGCAGCTTGCCGACGTGGCGGCCTGCCGTGGCGCTGCGGCCGGCGTTGAGGCCTGCGGAGAAGTTGGGGTAGGTCACGTTGTAGCAGTTACCTGCGTCGCAACCGGTGACGTAGAGGCCCTCGATGGGGGTGCCGTCGGTCGAGATGGCCTGGCAGTCGGGGGTGACGCAGATGCCGTCGTAGGTGCACAGCAGCAGGCCGCCCATCTTCATGCCGTAGAACGGGGCTTTCTTCATGGCGCTCATACGGAAGGGCTCCTTGCCGAAGTCCTTGTCGTTGCCGGCGTCGTAGAGCTCGTTGTAGCGCTCGCACGTCGCCACGAAGTTCTCGGCGTTGATGCCGAGCAGCTCGGCGAGCTCCTCAAGGGTGTCGGCCTTCACGACGAGGCCGTCCTCGATGCGCTGGTTCACGCCGTCGATGACGCTCTGCTTGCTTGCCTCGTAGGTCTCGGCAAGGGTCTGGCCGTCGGGCACGCGGCCTGCGCCGTCGCCGCCGGGACGGGTGATCTGCGTGGAGCAGCCGATGGTGTGGAAGCGCACCACGTCGTCGGCGAAGTCGTCGTCCCACACGGGGTACCAGGCATGATCGCGGAACTTGGAGGCGGCGTGGGCCACGTAGTCGTAGGGGGCCGACTCGTTCATAAAGCGCTCGCCGTCGATGTTGACCTTGAGCCAGGGCTGGGAGCTGAAGCCGTAGAACCTGCCGCCGGTTGCCCAGGGGTTGCCGACCTCGACGTCAGGCGCGATGTTGCCGCGGTCGAAGATGAGGGAGCAGTGCGTGTCCTCCATCTGGGCACCGGCCCACAGGCAGGCCTTGATGCCCTCGCCGCGTGCCTGGCTCATCGTGAAGATGCCGCTAGAGACGGCCACGGTGTCGGGCTGCAGGGCGCGCATCATGTCCTCGTTGAGCACGTAGCCGCCGGTAGCCACGACGACGCCCTTGGAGGCGTTGATGCGTGCGTACCCGTCGGCGTTCTCGCCGGTCGCGACATAGGCGCCCACGACGGCCCCGTCCTCGACCACGAGCTTCACGAGCTTGTTGTAGGGGCGGAACTCGCAGCCGTCGAAGCTGTTGAGGTAGTTGATGAAGTATGCCTGGACGTCGCCCTCGGCGTTGGTGCTGTCGCCCAGGGGAGCGGTGCCGTGGCCGGTGGGCCACATCTGGTAGCGGGTCTTGGGGGTGGGCATGTTCCACTCAAGCACGACCTTGGCCACGTTGTTGTCTACCACGTGGTGGCAATACCAGTCGATTGCCTCGCCGGACTCGTCGGCCCAGTTGTTCCAGAGGCGCGCGTCGCACTTGCCGTTGGCGTAGTGCACGATGTCGTTGACGATGTCGTTGCGCTCGATTTCGACGCCGGTCTGCTTCTGCAGCTCCGTGCCCACGGCGCCCAGGGCGCTGGAGCGGATGCCAAAGCCGGTCTCGGAGCAGTCGACGAGGATGACCTTGGCGCCCTCCTCGGCGGCCGTCACTGCCGCGAAGTAGCCCGAGCAGCCTGCACCGATGACGAGCACCTCGGTGTCGAGCGTCTCGGAGCAGTCGGCGTCGCTGACGCTGGGTTCCTCGCCCAGCCAGGCGGGCACGTCGGCGCCGGTCTGCTCGGCGGTTGCCTCCTCGGCGATTGCCGCGCTGCCGTAAAGGGCCCCGGCCGCCGCCACGGTGGCAGCGCCGGACAAAAAGCCGCGACGAGAGACGTTGGTAAGTGCCATGAGAACCATCCCTTCTTGATTCTGCGTAAGGCGGCGGCCTGGGCTGACTCCTGTCGTGCCCGGATGCGTCCGCCGCCTGTGGACAGGGCCATGATGGGCCTGAGCGTGTTTGTCTCTCACCACCCCGCTGGGGGTTGAGTGAGATAAAATGCCAGGCAGATGGCATCACCCCCCAATGGGGGTTTGCTTGGCCGAAGGGGGAAGGTCATTATTTCCGGGCGCGTAATACATGGGCTTGCAGATGCGATTAAGGGGATGGTTGCGACTATGGCGGAAGGCGCCGTCGGGGTCGGCGAGGGCTCTTCGCGTGCGCGAGGCAGTTTGCGAGCCGTGCTCGCAACGCTGGCGGCCGTCGCCATCCTTCATCTCAACAGCGCCCTTATGAACACCTCGCTCTTCCCCTTGTTCGATGCGGTGTTTCCATTTGCCCGTGACATCGCAATCGTGTCGGGCGTCGTGATAAACGCGCTCCTGGTGCTTGCCGCCATGGTGTGCCCCAAGGTTTTCTCGCGTCCGGTCAGGTTGACTGTGGCGGGCGTTCTTGTGTGGCTGGCGAGCCTAGGGGCCGTGCGCTGGGCTCTTCTGCAGGGAGACGCCGTCACCCTTGTCATTGCCTCGTCGCTGCTGTGCACGGCGGGTGCGCTTTCCACGATTTTGGTGACGGTGGGGTGCTGCGCTCAGCTTTCTGCGGCGTACCTGCTCGTGGCTGTTCCCGCCGCGTCGGTTTTCAGCGCTGTGCTGTCTTGGGGAATGTCATACGTCGGGCAGGCTGCCTCGCTAGTCGTGTATGCGCTGTCGATTCCCTTGGCTGTCGCCATGTCTGCCTCGGGGTTTTGCCCGGAGTTGCGTCGCATCTCGGCTGCGCCCGCGCCGCGCGACTTGGCAGTGACCGCGCCGGCGTCGTATCTCTCGCTGGGCAGCCGGGTCTTTGCCAGCTTGTTCGTGTTCGCGCTTGCCGGTGGATTCCTGCTGCGCTTCAGCCAGGTGGAGGGCACGGCGAATAACACGCTTGCCACCGTCGTCGCCCTGCTTGTGGCGTGGGCGTATTGCGTGCTTTCCAAGTCGTCCCGACGCATGGACTCCCTCGTGCTGGCCTGCGTCCTGCTCATCGCGGTGGGGTTCCTTTTGGTGCCGGTCCAATCGGCTGTGCCGCTGGCCACCGGCACGATCGCGGTGGGAAACGCCGTCTACAATCTCGTGGCAGACCTCATGGTGTTTACGCTGGCGAGTCGCAACGGCCTGGCCTCTTTGGTTGTCGTTGGTTGGAGCAAGGTGTGGGCGACGTTGGGCACCGTCGTGGGGGCCAACGTCGGGGCCGTGGTGAAGGCCGGTGCCTTCGGCGACGGCGGGCTGGTTGCCTCGGCCCTCGTGGCTGCGATGTTGCTCGCTTTTGCGCTGTTTGGCTTGCGCGACTTCAGCTTCGACGACACGATTGCCGGCATCGAACCGGCACAGGTTCCCGACCCCTTGCCCGAGAGACAGGCGGCCGACATCGACCTCAACTGCGCCCGCCTTGCACGGGAAGGCAACCTCACCGCCCGCGAGTCGCAGGTCCTGTCCATGCTTGCGCGTGGCCGGAACAACTCATACATACAAGAGGAGCTCACCTTGACACGCAACACGGTGAAGTCCTACATCAAGCATATCTATGCCAAGCTCGACGTGCACTCCCAGCAGGAGCTTATCGACCGTGTAATAGGTGAGGGCTAGCGCCCCAGAGACGCTAGCCCTCACCGGGTGCGAATATCTGACGCACGAGGGGTCGGGCTAGCCGAGCGCAGGTCCCCAGGCAAGGCTGATGGCGCCGGCGCCCAGGATGGAGCTGAGCACG
>CAVJGP010000133.1:0-7727 GCA_963648855.1 Alistipes onderdonkii
CATCTGGGCGAGCGTCTTGGAGGCGGTGTTCATGGTGGGCGTTCCTCTTTCTTCATCGTGCATCTTATATATACGTGCTCTCCACTATAAAGAAGCGATGTGGGCGTGGCGCGTAGGGACGTCTCCCGGGGGCCGGCGCGGTGCCTCAGTGCTCGGACAGTTTCGCGACGAGGACGGTCGCGAAAAACTGCGCCTGAGGCTCCGCGCCGGCCCGTGCGCGGCTCACGTGCGGCGGGAGGCGAGGAAGGGCGGCGGCAGTGGGGAGACTGGCGGAACTCGGTGATTTGCTGGGCAGAGTGTGTGACTTTGGGTGAGTTGCCATGCTTCTGCTGCGGGTTCAGCTGTTGGCTGGTTGTGTGGGGGCGGGGAATGCGGCATACAATGGGGGCCGATTGGAGGCCTTGCTATGACTGACTACCCTACTCCCAGTACGGATGAATCGACCGATATGACTGCCGCGCCGGAATCGCCCGTGCGCCCCGCCGTCCCATCTGCCGAGCCCGCTCCGACCAACGCATCTGGCGTTGTCGGCTCGTCCGCCGAGCCCGACCCGGCCCCCGCGCCCGGCGTCTCCCGCGAAGCCGCTTCGTCCACTCGTTCCTTCTCGTGGTGGCGCTATCTCGTCAAGGCCGTCGTTCTCGTGGCGGCGTTGTTCGGGTTCAGCCGGGTGTCGGCCGTTGCACCGGGGTGGTGCGTTGCGGCGGTATGGGCGCTGGCCAGCGCGTTTCTTGCGGTGGGCGCCACGTATCATGCGGTGGTGAGGAAGACCTTCCGGCAGGCGGAGTACCGGCAGGGCGGGATGCTTGCGCGGTGGAACGGCGGGCGCATCGTGCGCCTGATCGTGGCGTTTGTGGTCTCGGCCGTCTGTGTGGCCGGATTGATTCTGGCGTCGGCGAGTTGGGACGCGTGGGAGTGGGGCACCGCCGCGGCGGCGATTCTCGTGCTGCTGCTCGTATACATGCTGGTAGACAAGCTTTTCCGCAAGCAGCTGGTTCCGCTTGCCCATGCGTCTCGCACCGCCTGTGTAAGTGGGACGATCACCGCCGTGCTGAGCTGCGCGGTTGCCTTCGGGCTGCTCGTGCTCCAACAGCCCGAGGTTGCGGCCACAAGCGGCGCCCAGCTCGCCGAGAGCGTCGAGGACTTCAACGCCTTCAGCGCATCGCCGAGTGCCCTCATGGCGGAGGTCGGACTTCTCGGCGCCTATGCCGATGCCCTCTCCACCTACGGCCTCACGAGGGTGGGCGAGCTGAGCACGACGGGGCGCTACCTCGTCGAGATGCTTCTCCAGGCGTCGGCCCTCTTCGGCCTCGTCGGTCTCTTGAGCACGTGCACCCTCAACTGGCGCGAGCTCAAGCGCGTGTTTCTGCCGTTGGAGCAACTCAGGGGCGAGGCAGCCGGCGAGTCTGCTGCATCAGCCTGTCCCACTGCTGCCGCCCAACCTGTCTCACAAGCACGCGCGCGCCAGCCTCGCCCGACGCTCCTTCGCGCTACGGCGATCGCGGCAATCATCGCCCCGCTTGCGCTTTTCGGCGCGTTTCTCGCGGCTGACAACGAGTGCGCCCAGCTCAAGCAGGCCGGCGAACTCACGCCCATCGAGGACCTCGTGCGCGACGCGTTCGGTGCGACGGTCTATGTGCTCGACGGCACGTACTACGATCAGCAGCAGGCCCAGGCCGCCATGCAGGAGGCAGCTGCGAAGTCGGCGGCGCTCGACGAGGAGGCCCGCGCCACGCTGGTGCCGCTCATCAACGAGTCGTTCGACAAGCAGGTGGCCAACGTCGACTCCTACCTCGACTGGTACTACAGCTTGGGCGCGGACTACGAGCGACTGGGCAACCTCATCACCGGCACGGTGGAGCAGTTCGTGGCCGACCAGCTCACCGCGAGCCTGCAGGAGGGCGTGGACGACTCGCAGCTCCAGGAGGCCCTGCAGGGCTACGTGGACCAGGCGGCCGCCCTCAAGGCCGACTACGAGGAGCAGCTTGAGGCTGCCAAGCTGGGCGCGGTGCCCGAGTGGTTGGTGGTGGCGAGCGAGACGGTGAGCGCGACCTTCTTCGACGAGCCCGTGGCGCCCACCCAGAAGCTGCTCGACACCGGCGAGCGCCTGGGCATCAGCGCTGCCGCCGGCGTTGCCGGGGGAGTGTCTGTGGGCAAGGCGGTCGCGGAGTCTGCCGGCAAGAAGGCTGCTGCCAGCGCGGCGACCGATGCGGCCGAGGCTGTGGTCGATACTGCCGTCGACGCGGCCGAGAAGACTGCGGCCAAGGAGGCCGTAAAGGCCGGGGAGAAGTCCGTGGCCAAGGAGGTCGCCTCCAAGGTTGCGGAGAAGGCGGTGGAGAAGTCGTTCTTCAAGGCCATCGTCTCGCGCATCACGAGCATGCTCGCGTCGCGCGGCATCGGCGCGGCGGCGGGCGGCGTCGTGGGCACCGTCGCAGGCCCCGTGGGCACGGCGGCCGGCCTCGCGGCGGGCGCGGCCATCGGTGTGGGCGTGGATTACGCGGCCCTCATGATCGACCAGTCCATGAATCGCGAGACCTACAAGGCCGAGATCGTCGAGGCCATCGAGGCCGAACGCAGCGAGCTGCTCTCCCAGCTTGGGGAGAGTGGCGAATAGGGGAGAAAAGCAAATTGCCAATCTCCCAGGTGAATGGGGGCATGCTTCCGCGTGGATGAAAGCAAGTTATCTATGCATGGTAACGATTGCGTGCCCGTCCGCAAAGACCCGTGTCGGCGCGCCCCCGACGAGCGCCCCGATCGTCTCTTCGAGCCAGGTTACGTGTTGTTGAGCTACCCTGCGCGACGCCGCAAGACGCGCGGGCCCCGCGAGGCCCTGGAAAGGGGACCCTGCGAGGCCCGCGCGTCTGCATACGTGCCGATTGGCCGGCACCGACTAGGAGCCTATCCCAGATGCCACAGCGGGGCACCGCAGGCAAGCGCGTCGAACTTGAGCACCCACATACCGCGCGTGCCGCCGCTGATAAGATAGCCTTCCGGCTTGGTGGGGTGCAGCGCCAGCGAGCTCGTCTTCCACCCTTCGCGGCCCTCACGGTCAAACGGGACGACGTTTGCTACGGGAATACCGTTCGCGTTGAACGCCGCAGCACGGCCATCAGGATAAAACGCCTGATAAAGATTGCCGTCTGCATCCAGTCGGCTCGAATCCGGGCCATTGGCGCCCTGGCCCTGGTACACAACGCAGCATCCGAGGAAGCCGGGGTTTGCCGCACCGTCCTTCAAAGACACCTTGACGATGCGGTTCAAGCCCGTCTCGGATACAAAGAGGCTCGTGCAGCTCAGGTCAAAGGTGATGCCGTTAGGCGTGACCAGCCCGCCGACCACCTCGTTGCCTTCCTGGTAGTCGCTCTCGGCGCTGAGGCGGTACACGCCGCCGGTGGGATTCAGCATGCCTCCGTTGAAGTTCACAAAGTACAGGTCGCCCGTGTTGGCATCAAACACCAGGTCGTTGGGCAAAACCTTGGCGGCGGCGCCAGCATTGTCGAGAGGGAGCTCGCCGTCTGGCTCGTCAGCCCCCGCCGCCGGGTAGATCCAGATGTGACCTGCCATGTCCGCCACGAAGAAACGACCGTCCCGGTGGATGGCGATACCGTTGAACGAGGCGTTCTCCTTATATATGAAACGCTCCGCGCCGCCATCGGCGTCAATGCGGCAGATTTCCGACGAGGTAACCTCGTCGTCACCTACCTTCTCGCGAAAGCGATGGCAGACATACAGGGCACCATCTGTGCCGAACATGAGCCCCTCCAGGGCATCGGTCGCACTGCCCGGGGCGATTTCTGCAAAAGGCTGAGCGACGATTGTCGGAAGGGCGGCCAAGTCGCTCGGCAATGCGAGCGCGACCGTGGTGGACAGGGACGCGGCGTCCATCTCGTCGTCAACAACATCCCCCTCCGAGGCCAGCGCGGCGTCCGACAGCACGCCGAAAGCCAGACCGGCAGTGACCGCCGAGCCCACAAACGACCTGCGTGAAACCGAATTGCGCATACCCTAACCCTTTCAGACTCAGTGGGCGTAACCTACAGGTTGGCGACGTAGTTGCCGGTGATGTAGCCGAACGTCACGCAGCGACCCACGGACAGGCCCATGGTGGACAGCGAGTAGTCGATGTCGCTATAGAAGGGGCCGGAGCAGTTGCCTGCCGCAAACAGGCCGGGAATGAGGTTGCCCTCGGCGTCCTTGCACTGGCCGTTCACGTCGATGACAAGTCCCGCCGGGATGGCGGCGATGGCATAATCGCGCAGCATGGCGTAGAACGGCGGCTCGGCGATGGGCTGCATGTACTTGGAAGCCTTGCCGAAGTCCACATCGGCGCCCTGCTCGCACAGCTCGTTGTAGTGCGCGACGGTGGCCACGAAGGCGTCAACGGGCAGGCCGGCGGTCTCGGCAAGCTCCTCGAGCGTGTCAGCGGACAGTAGCACGCCCTTCTCGACAAAAGCCGCGATTTGCTCGGGCGTGCCGTTCGCGACGGTCTTCACCGTGGGGTCGCTGCCCCAGCCGTACACCTGCTCGGTGTAGTTGGCGTCGAAGATAGAGTACATGCGGTGCTCGGGCTGGTCGCGCAGGATGGTGTTGCGCGCCCCATAGGCAATGTCCTCGTACATGAAGCGCTCGCCGTTGAGGTTCACGGCCAGGAACGGCTCCTCGCGGAAGCAGCCCGCACCGCCGTGAATCATCTTGCAGTGGCAGCCCGGCTCCATGACGGCGCCCACGGCCATGCCCATGAGGTGGCCGTCGCCCGTCTTGAAAGACTGCTTGCGGCTAAACTGCTGGGCGTCCACGCAGTAGTGCTCGACAAGAGCCTCGTTGTTCTGGTAGTCGCCCGTGGCAAGGATGACGCCCTTGGCAGCGTTGAACTTGATGAAGTTGCCGTCTTTGTCCTGGCCCACGACGCCCGTAACCGCGCCGCCGTCTACGACAAGCTGCACGCCCGGCGTGCTGTAGAAGATATCCACGCCGAAGTCCGCCGCGTGCTCGGCCAGCGCCTGAGTGGGGTTGAGCATACCGCCCGTGAACAGCCAGCCGCGCACCTGGCAGTTGCCGTCGTCGTACTCGTGGTTCTTGGAATCGCTCTCGGCAAAATCGGTGTAGCCGATGGAGTCAAGCTTGCTCATGTACCAGTCGACCGCCTCGCCGGAACGGTCCGCATACTCCTTCTGCAGGGCTAGACTCGGGCGATGGTCGTAGATGGTATGCATCTCGTGCACGTACTCGGCGATGCCCACCTCGGTGGACTCCTCCTTCACCACGCGGGCGCACAGCATGCCCTGTGCAAGCGCGACCTCCTCCTTCTGGAGAACGGCAACCCTGGCCCCCGTGTCAGCAGCAGCCAGCGCGGCGGGCATGCCGGTGGTTCCACAGCCTACGACAACCACGTCGTAGTCCTTTTCGTCGGCGAAATCCTCGATGGTGTCGATGACGACTGGGGTGGCTTCAAGCTCGGCAGGCAGGATTCCGCCGGGAAGCTCGGCACCCGTGCCGGCGGCAGGGCCTTCTTCTGCCAGCGCGAGACCGGCGCAGGCGGTGAGGCCGGCAGTGGCAGCCCCGGCAATCTTCAGGGCCTCGCGACGGGTGGCGTTCACGCTCATGATGGTGTTCCTTTCTCTCGGGCGCCCCGGATGGCGCCTCTGCGGTGCGGGACGCCTCGAACGGTACGGCCCACCCCGTGTAAACCGCCAGTTGCAAACATGCCGTCAACCGAGTCCATCCGGTAATCCCCCTTGTAAACCATCTCGCTCTACCTGGGATTTCGCTATACTGGTGCCCATGATTAAATTGCAGGAGCTTCTCGACATAGCCGCCCCACCCCGGGAGCATCGGCTCGACATTCCGGCGTTCATCGTGGGCGCCGGGACGATGTCCACTTGGTTCACGCTGTTTCACACGTGCCTCGAACCGCTCGGTCATGTGGACACGGCACTGTCAGAGATCGCGCTTGACGCCGTCATCATCCTGGCCTGCCTGGCCTGTGCCTTTTTCGCACGCCGGCACGGGACGCTCGCACGTCGGCCCGCCGTGGTGGCCCTGGCTTGTTCCCTTGCCTGCGCGGGCACGCTCATCGCAACCTTCTGCGCCCAGAGTCCGGCGGCGTTTCTCGCGGGCGGAGCGCTGGGTATGGCGGGAACGTCGCTTCTCCTGTTGTTGTGGGACGAGTACTTCGCCTGCCTGAGCCCCACGCGCATCGCCCTCTACGTTGCCTGTTCGGCGCTGGCAGGCCAGGTGCTGCGCTTCATCCTGCTCGGCTTCACACCTACCTATCTGGGCATCGCCACGGCGCTGCTGCCGGTATTCTCAACAGCCATGCTCGTGCGCGCGTTCAGGAGCCTGCCTGCCGAAGAGCTGCCGGGCACCGCCCCCACAAACCCGCGTGTTCCGGTATGGCTGGTGGCAACGATGGCGGCCTACGCCCTCTGCTACGGCCTTGTCGCCAAGAGCAGTGCGAGCAGCGTCCTCGTTACGTCGCTCAGCAAGCTTTTGCCGGCCGCCCTCGTCATCCTCAGCATCCTGTTGCAGTCCGAACGCTTCAGCTTCAACGACGTGTACCGCCTGGGCATGCCCCTCGCTATCTGCGGAGGCGCCCTGTTCTGCGGGTTTTCCAGCATGGACCCGACCGTTGCCAACCTCTTCATCACGTTCGGGTACTTTACCTGCAGCATTCTTGCCACTGTGGGGCTGGGCTCGGCGGCGCGAGCTGCGGGCGGCGGGGCCGCTTACCTTTTCGGCATAAAGCTGGCTGCGCAGTACGCCGCGTCTCTCGTGGGCAAGACCGCCGGGCTCCCCTGCGTCCAGGCACTTTTGCCCGCCGGTTTCTTGGGCGCCGTCACACTCGTCGCTTGCCTGGCCACCGCAGCCCTCGTCCTCGTGCTCATGCGCGACAAAACCCGATTCGACCTTGTCCGGGGCATATCCAAGGGCAGACCGACCCACGACGCGCAGCCGAGTAACCTAACGCGCACGCAGCAGATGGCCCGAGATACCGGCCTGAGCGACCGCGAGGCCGAGGTTTTGTGCCTGTTGCTCGAAGGCAAGACGCTTGCCCAAGTGGGCCGCGAGCTTTGCATAGCGGAGGGCACCGTCAAATCCCACGCCAACCGCATATACCGCAAGCTCGGCGTGACGGGACGAGGCGAGCTTGCGGCCGCCCTACAGCGGCAGGCGCACCTCGTCGACTAGAAATTTTGGCCGTTTTGCCCTCGAAACGGCACTTCCGCACGTCATTTTCTCGCGTGAGAATGGCCCTGAGATAACCGTTGCCGGGCAGAGCTCGACCCGCTCGGCCCGTTTCGAGGGGAGATGGACGCTATGAAAGGCACGACATTCACGCGCCGCAGGCGGGGGAGGTGGCTGGTCGCGCTGTCGTCGCTGCTCGCCGCCCTGCTGCTCGTGCTGGGCCTGGCGGGCGCGGCCGGGGCGGCGGGGAGGGCCTCCTTCCCGGACGTGCCCGAGGGCTCCTGGTACGCCCCCTGGGTGGAGCAGGCCTCGGCCGCGCGCCTCATGACCGGCTACGACGCGGGCCCCAAGGCCGGCACGTTTGAGTTCGCCGACCTCGCGGGCGAGGAGACCTTCGACCTCGCCGCCTAGGACGTGCGCTCGTCGGCCAGCCCCATGCGCCCCGCCCGCCACTCCCGGCGGGCGGGGCGTTCTGGTGTCTGGGGAGGTTCCTCCCGACGCCATTGCCGCCATGCGGGGACGACGGATTGCCCATGGCGTATCGC
>CAVJGP010000134.1:0-7468 GCA_963648855.1 Alistipes onderdonkii
CCTACATCGTCAGCATGAAGACCATCGGCTACGGCCACCTCTGGCCCGAGGAGGCGGAGGACGACCCCGACTTCATGGCCCTGTTCGAGCCCGACGAGGCCGAGGTGCAGCGCGAGGAGCTTGGCCCCGGCTCCAAGATCTTGTTCGAGCAGGACCCCGAGCTCGACCGCGACGAGCCCTGGCTCGACGTGGTCTCGGCCGGCGGCGAGAAGCTCTGCGACATCCCCTGGAGCGCCACCCCCGCAGAGGAGGCCGCCGTGATGCTCATCGTGGACAAGATCAACGAGGGCCGCGAGGTCTGGGGCGAGGTGACGCAGGCCACCCACAGCGCGATAGACGCCGGCCCCGACAAGGCCCGCATCCACACCCTCGAGTTCGACGTCTTCTATCGCTAGGAAAGGCAGCGGGACGCAGGCATATGAGCTGCGCGGCCTTTTGGCGTCCAAGGGGCGCCGTTGGCGACCCGCCCGGCAATCAGCCTGTTCGTCTCCCGAAGGTTGATGCAGCCATACTCAAACCCGGAGATGGTGGCCCAGCGGACATCCCCATTGCTGTGATGTCCGTGCGACCTTGTCCTTTCTCTTGAACCTGACTTGTCGCGATTTCAGATTCGAGGACGGCGCCTAACCTTCTACACGTCGACCCCCAGAGCCCTTTGACCCGTGCGCCAACGTTTTCGATTCACAAGGGCGGCCGGCGGTAATGCCACGCACCCGGCCGCCCTGCCAGCATCAGCCGTTGTCTCTGATGTCCGCGAGCGCGGCCTCCCAGTCTTGCGGCGACGCCACGGAGTCGAAGGCCTCGACAAGCGGGGCGCGGTAGTACTCATGTTCATCCGCCTGCTCGGCGAGCCAGTTGCGACAGAAGGCACGGGCATCCTCGGCGCAGACGGCCTTCTCGCCATGAAGCTCGGAATATGCCGTCGAGAACTCGGACCAGACCGCAGGGTCGGCAGAGAGGCGGTCCTTCCACACGAAGGGGTCGCAGTCTTGCACCAGGGTCTTGAGGCCCTGGTCAGGATACTCGTCTGTCGCCGCCTCAAGTGCGTAATACATCGCCATGAAGGCGTCGTGCGCCATGACTTCCACGTCAGCTCCTCCTCTTCCTTCGGAACGGGTTTCTGTTGAAGCCCGTCTCATGATCCCATTCTCGGGGAACTTCGTTCTTTCCCGCGTCCGACAGGACGCCTCCCCAGATGCTTGCCCACAGCTGTGAGCCGTCTGCCTCTATTTTCGCATACCAGGTCTTGCCGTTCCCATCGACTCCGACCTTGTTTGCCTGGTCGTTTATGAGCTCGACAATAGTTTGCCGGTTGCGAGGCGTATCAGGAAGGTGCCCGGACCGTTCGGCGAAGATATGCATCATCTGAGCCCTGTTGGAGGGCAGTCGGTTGCCCGTCTGTCCACCGAAGCCGCCCATGCCGCCCTTTTCACACATGGGCACCACGCGCATGACCCCGCGCTGCCTTGCCCTTGAAAAAGTAGAGCGGCACGTCACAATCCCTCGCATAGTCGAACACGCCGTAGGAGTCCTCGCCGACCACCACAATGCCCGTTGGTTCGAGCTCTTGGACGGCCCTGACAAGGCCTCCTTCAAAGCGGTTGCGATCGTAGCGGTTCTTAACGCACCCGACCTCGCCTATGCATATGAGGCTGCGGCGCGGAACGCCTGCGAGAAAGTAGTCGCGACCAAACGCCGGGCAGCGAACGTTGCAGAGCACCGGCATGCCCAAAGACTGCATCCATGCCCCGGTAAGCTGGTTGCGGTAGACGTTATAGCGCCTTACCGGATCGGGCATGCTTGGGCCGGTGCTGTAGTCGGTCGCCACAACGCCAGCGAAGCGACCAAGCTTATCGAGATAATGCCAGGGATTGTTCCAAAAGCGCTCAATCGCGTCGTCGTTTTCATAGAAGTGAACATGGCAAGAATAATCGGGGCACTTCTGACCCACCGCCTCACTGAACGAGATCATGCCGTTCGGAACCTGTACCTCGGGCCACATGACCGGCATGCCGCTTATCTGGTCGATTATCACCCCCTTCGTCATATAGGCATGAAAGACGTCGCGGTTCGATCCCCGCCGCTTGCGGATTTCGGGCGGGATGCCCGGAAGCTCACCTTGGCAGCAGTGTGTTTTTAAGCGCGCTTTAGACACGGTATTCAGCCGCTCCTTTCTGTCGATTGTCGACGCGTAGATGACAAGAAGGGGCTGGCATGAGATACTGTCGCTCGTCACACGGTGTGCATCCGCACGCCAGCCGATAGCCGTCGGAGTTCCCGCTCTGACGGCTATTCTCATTTAAGGCCTTCCAAGTAGACCACCCCCTTTCCACTGGACGTTTTTAAGAATCCATTCCTCGTGGGGGCGCAGGGGTAGACCTTCTTTGTACCGTTCATTGGCCTGATCCATGGCAAACCGAGCGCTCTGTTCACTAATCCCAAATATCTCGCCGACCTCGGCCGACGTAAGGTTCTTTGGCAGCGCCATGATGAGCGGGTGTGGTGCGAGGAGATAACCGGAAAAGTAATCGGCTTCTTTCTCGCGTCCGGGCGTGTCCTCCTCATGCTCCAACCAGATATGGCCGACCTCATGTCCGCCGGAGAACCTGGCGCGAGTGAAATAAGCGCCCTTAGAGTCGTCGCAAACGACCTGGGCTCGCGTATAGTCGCGCGATGTGACGTTCAACGCGTCATCTTTCGAGGCGGCCCGAACAAGCTCTTTCTCTTCTGAGCCGAGGCTCGACAGGGCGATGAGCTCGACCCCAAGCGCATCGAGCACATCCCTGATGCTGATTGGATAGCATACAAGTCCGTAATCCTCAAGAAGCTCGACAACGGCTGCCTCGATCTCGATCTGACGTCCGCGTTCCAAACGATAGAACAAGAGACCTCCTAACGCCTGGCCAAGGCGGCGATGAGCTCGGCCCTCTGCGCCTCGGTAAGCGCGTGCGCGTTACGGGCAATAAGACGGATGGCATCGTCGGTCTCCTGCTCGGTCGGCGTCCCGGTGATGTCAGTCACCTCAACCCCCAACGCCTTCGCCATTGCAGCAATAGTGATTGCCCTCGGCTCCCGAGCGCCGCTCACGTATCTGCTCACAGCAGCCGGGGTGAGGCCCGTTGCCTGCGCGAGCTGTTTCTGGCTCATCTCGTGCTCCTTCAACAAAGCCGCCAACCTTGCTCCAATCGGCGATGTCATTTTTCTTCCTCCCAAGGGTTTTGATGACAATAGTTACCGTTTATTGGTAACTATACGTATTCAGTGGCATAGAAGTCAATCTACGTCTGGTAATTCCACCATTTGTAGGTCTTGCTTTCGTCCTGCAACGGCTACCGACTCTTTTGCATGGTGTCAACGCATGCTTATAGGAATGACTCCACCGCAACCGAGCTCACGAGGCGTGGCTTCATAGTGGTCGCCGTGTCTGCGGGCGCGTCGTTCTTCATCAAGCCGGCGCTTGCCGACGCCTTCGCGCCGGGCAAGTCCTACATCGTCAGCATGAAGACCATCGGCTACGGCCACCTCTGGCCCGAGGAGGCGGAGGACGACCCCGACTTCATGGCCCTGTTCGAGCCCGACGAGGCCGAGGTGCAGCGCGAGGAGCTTGGCCCCGGCTCCAAGATCTTGTTCGAGCAGGACCCCGAGCTCGACCGCGACGAGCCCTGGCTCGACGTGGTCTCGGCCGGCGGCGAGAAGCTCTGCGACATCCCCTGGAGCGCCACCCCCGCAGAGGAGGCCGCCGTGATGCTCATCGTGGACAAGATCAACGAGGGCCGCGAGGTCTGGGGCGAGGTGACGCAGGCCACCCACAGCGCGATAGACGCCGGCCCCGACAAGGCCCGCATCCACACCCTCGAGTTCGACGTCTTCTATCGCTAGGAAAGGCGTGCGAGGCGCGGGAGCATGCGCGCACTAGCGCTCGGCATCCAGCCCCTCGCACTTCCAAGCCGCAATGTTGTGCGTCTCGCAGTCAAACGAGATGCCGAGCAGCTGGACGCGGCGCGTATCGCACGCGAAACGCTCGGAATAGCCACGCTCGTGAATCTGACGCATGGCCTCGTCGGCTGCACGCTCCCCCGCCACTTGGCCGCTCGCAACCTTCAGCTCCACGACCACGACGTTGCCCGGCGCGAAGCAGACCATATCGATGCGCCCACGCGAGGTGGTCATCTCGGCCGAAAGGTCAACGCCGATGTATCGCAGGATGGCGACCACGACGCATTGATAGGCTTGCTCGGAGAGCCTATCCGTAAGGTCGTAGCCGATGCTTGCAAAAAGCGACGTGAGCGCCTCGACAAATCCGGCGCAATCCCCCTCGCGGACGGCGTGATAGCAGGCGTTGCGCCATCCGCTCGTGGCCGCCGCATCCTTGGTGTAGGCGTCGGCAAGCCAGGCATTGAAGCCGTCCTCGACCTCGTGGTTGGGGAAGCCCAGGGTGTAGGAGCGGCGCCGGCCGCGTTCCTCGAACCCCTTGATGGTGAGGTAGCCCGTCTGGAAGAGCACGGCGGGCATGAAGGGGTCGGCAGGCTCGAAGGTGCCCAGCTGGTCCTCGGAAACCTCGACGTGCTCCACCTCCATGGGGGCCTTCCTGGCATACGACATGAGCCAGGAAGGGGTACCGGTCTCGAACCAATAGGAGCGCATGTCCCCAGCATCAAGGCAGCGTCCGAGCGACACGGGGTTGAAAACGCGCGTCATCGAGCGGTCGAAGCTGTACCCGTCGTACATGTCCACCAGACGTTCAAAGGCCCCGTCAGCATCGGTGCCCAGGCTCTGCGCAAGGGCCGCGAGCCTCTGAGGAAAGCACGACCGCACCTCTTCGTGCGTGTAGCCCAGCAGGCTAGAAAACCGCGCGTCCATCGTAATATCGGTCAGGTTATTAAGATCGGAGAAGATGGACACCTTTGAGAACTTTGAGACACCCGTCATGAGGCAGAAGCGCTGCTTAGACTCGGTACCCTTCACCACCGAATAGAACGACTTAAGGAAGGCCTGGAAGGGGGCAACCTCGGGCATACCGACCCAGCGCGTGAGGGGTTTGTCGTATTCGTCTATAAGGAGCACGAGCTGCCCGGCAGGACCCGCCGCCGCGACGTCTTCCACAAGAAGCCTGAACTGCTCCCGCGGCTCCTCATCCTCATGCAAGGGGGCTCCGAGCCTGCGCGCCTCCTGATGAAGCGCAACCGTGACGGCGGCCTCGACCTCTTCAACGGTCTCCCCCGAACACATGCTCATGTCGAGCCGAATAACCGGGTACGTGGCCGACCAATCCCATGGCAGTGAATCTATCGCGAGCCCCTCGAACAGGTCCCGCCTTCCCTCGAAAAGCTTTTGGGTGGTGAAGAGCAAAAGAGACTTGCCGAAACGACGCGGGCGGGTGAGAAAGAACTGCTTGCCGAGAGACTCGTCAACCAACAGGTACAAGATATCCGTCTTATCGACGTACGTAAAACCCTTCGACCTCATATATTCGAAGTCGTAGGTGTCCGTCGCAATCTTTTCCATGGTCGGCTCTCCCTGCGGCGCGCATCTCAGGCGCAATCTTAGCATCGATTGAAGGCCGGCCGTCATGCGCCAGCGGGCTATACAGAATCAAAGAGCAGCTGGCTGAACAAGGCCACAGGCTATCTCCCGCCCGCGAAGCAAGCCGGAAGCCCCCTGCGCTCTCACCCCCATTCGCCCGCCAAAACAGCATCGACGAAGCCGGTGGGTATTTCGAGGGTGGCAGCGTGACGCCATCCCCCGCATCCTCTATCCGCATTTTGCCGAATGAATTGGGCGTATTTTCCTAAGTGGGATTCCCGTATTATGCCGAATGCCCAGGATACAGGCCGTCTACGTGAACTCCGCAGTCGGCGACGGCAGCGCCACCGCGAGGCTGATGTCCTACATGGCGAGAAGCGAGGGAGAGAACGCGGAGTCTCCCCTCTACTCAAACGGGTAACCGACCCCTACTCTCCTGTGAACTCCAGGGTGAAGCGGGTGCCGAGGTCTTTGACGCTGACGACGTCGATGCGGCCATCGTGGGCGTCCATGATCCACTTGGCGATGGACAGGCCCAGGCCCGTGCCGCCGGCACTCGACTGACGGGCCTCGTCGGCGCGCCAGAAGCGCTCGAAGGCGTGCGGGATCTCCTCGGGCGCAAGGCCCAGGCCCTCGTCGGCCACCGAGCAAGCAAGCTTTGTGCCCTGCGCCCGCAAGCCCACGGTGATCTGGCTGCCGGCGGGAGAGTACTTCACCGCGTTCTGCACAAGGATGCGCATGGCCTGCTTCACGAGGGCCTCGTCGCCCACCATGGGGCAGCTCGGCATGGGGGCGACGTCGCGGGGGTGCGCATCGGAGGCCTCCCCCATCGCGCGCGTCTCCACCTGCGCGCCCTGCACGCACAGGCGGTAGGCGTGCGAGGGGTCGATCATGGCAGACTCCTCGTACACCTCGCGCACGAGCGGGCCCAGGTCGAAGCGCTCCTTGTGCATGTTGGTACGGCCCGCGTCGCCCCGCGCCAGGAAGAGCAGCTGCTCCACGAGCTCCTGCATGTGAGCCGACTCCTGCTTGAGTGCGGCGATGGACTCGTCGAGCACCTCAGGGTCTGACTTACCCCAGCGGTCGAGCATGTTCACGTAGCCCTGGATGACGGCGATGGGCGTGCGCAGCTCGTGCGAGGCGTCGTTGACGAAGCGCATCTGCTGGAGCTTGGCCTCCTGCATCTGGCGGAGAAGCCCGTTGAGCGCCACCTCGATGCTGCGCAGGTCGGCGTCGCCGGTGGAGACGTTGGGGGCGTTCACGTCGGCCTCGTCGATGGCGTGCTTGAGCGCCTCCATCTTGTCGGCCGCGGCGGCGTTGGCGCCCAGCGGGTTGTCGGCCGTGGCGGAGCCCATTGCCTCGGCCATGAGCGCGAGGTCGTTGAGCGGCTTGAGGCGGCGACGGATGCGGCGCGCGGCGAACACCCCGTCGCACAGCGACACGAGCTGGCAGGCCGCCACCACGCTGAACACCACCGCCATGAGCGCGTAGAGGCCCGTGAGCGGGAAGGTGTAGTCCACGCCCCGGAAGCTGAGCTGGTAGGCAATGTCCAGCACGCCGTCGGCGCTCTCCACGAAGCCGGGCTGCACGAGCGGCGAGTAGAGGATGCGCCAGGTGTCGCGGAAGGCATCCTCGGGCAGCGACTGGTTGCACTGGATGATGAAGGCGGCCGCAAGCGCCGCGAAAAGCACGAGGTCGAAGGCTATGAACGCGCAGAGCTTGCGGGCCCAGAGATCCCAGGCCAGGCGGCGAGAGATGGAGCCAGCGAGCTTGGAGGTGCGTCGGGGATGACGGGCAGAGTCGTCGCGGCCGCGCGTGAAGAGGTTGTCCCGCAGGAGGGCGGAGCCGCCGTGCGAGGCAGCGGGGCGGGCGGACCGGGCAGCATCGCGCGCAACATTGGGGCGCCCGCCAGCAGAGCGCCCACCTTGGGAATGCCCGCCAGCAG
>CAVJGP010000135.1:0-3532 GCA_963648855.1 Alistipes onderdonkii
AGACATTCAATGGTCGGGCAAGCGGGATTTGAACCCACGACCCCTTGACCCCCAGTCAAGTGCGCTACCAAGCTGCGCTATTGCCCGTTCCGAAGTGCGAAGAGATAAGTTAACGCATGTCCTTCGGGAATGCAAGCACTTTTCTCACCTTCACAAAGAAATTTGTGCGAGCCCTTGATTTGGAAGTTCAACCGAACAGTTCCCCAACTCATCCGAACGCGTTGCGCTGAGCACGGGAACCCGAGTCCCCGTGGGCCGGAGGGGCCGGCCCCGGAGATTTAGAGGGACGTATGGCAAATTTGTTCGAGCGGCACCCGCCACCTGCCCCGCGCGTTCATGTGCATGCCATGCCGAACGCCGCCCACGCGTTTATCCGGCGGCCCGGGCGGGTAGCGTCTCACAACTGTACGCGGCCCCGTGCGAGGGTCATGCCTGGAAGGTTGTCTGCATGAGCGTGAAACTGATGGTCGACTCTGCCTGCGACATCGCCCGCGACGAGCTGGTGGCTGCCGGGGCGGCGTTTCTCCCCATGCGTGTCAACATCGCCGGCCATGAGTACCTCGACGGTGTGGACCTGGGGCATGAGGAGTTCTACGCCAAACTCGCGCAAGGCAAGGAGCTGCCCAGGACGAGCCAGGTGGCGCCGGGCTTCTTTGCGGAGGCCTTCAAACGCGCGCTGGCCAAGGACGACGAGGTGGTGTGCCTCACCGTGTCGTCGGGCCTCTCAGGCACGTGTGCCAGCGCCCTTATGGCCCGCGACGAGCTGCCCATCCTGCAGCGCCGCCGCGTGCACGTGGTGGATTCGGAAAACGTGAGCATCGGCGAGCAGGTTCTCACCCGCCTGGCCCTGCGGCTCATAGCGCAGGGCTGCTCAGCCCGCGACCTTGTCGAGGAACTCAACGCACGCAAGCAGGACGTGCGTGTCTTCGCCCTGCTCGACACGCTTGAGTACCTGCGCCGCGGTGGGCGCATCTCGGCGATGAGCGCGGCGGCGGGCACGCTGCTCAACGTGAAGCCCATCGTGGCCGTGGAGGCCGGGACAATCGTCTCAGCAGGCAAGGCGCGTGGCGTGAAGGCCGGGCGTGCCCAGCTCGCCCGCCTCGTGCAGGAGCAGGGCGGCATCGACCTGCTGCAGCCCTTCGTTGTGGCCCACACGGGCGTGGACGACTCGGGCATGCGCGACTTCATGCAGGCCCACGCGGACCTCTTCGCCTGCGATGCCGCCCCGGCCCCCGACGCGCTCGACCGCGTCCCTACCAGCGGCATCGGCGCCACCATCGGCACTCACGTGGGCCCCGGCGCCATCGGCGTGGCCTTCTTCGCGAAGAGGTAAGTACCGGCTGCCCGCTTGATGAGCAGGCAGTTCATGCTGCCGTCGGGCCCGTTCAGCGCCGCGGCCGACCTGTTGTCCATGCCATCGTGGGTCAAGCCGCCCGTCGCGCATGTATCGCGGGGGAATCATTGGCGAGCTCTTCGTCCCCTGAGCGGTTTCCGCCGCGCTATATCGTTAGTTTGGTTTCTTCCTAGACGCTTTTCATTTCTCTCTAGCGTAGATACAGACATCCGGCCGCGCATCAGGTATCCTTTGCGGCGAAGTGAACCAGACGCATCGGCTGCGGCCGATTTGGGATTCGGAGGTCATGCCATGAAGAAGAAGCTCCTTGCGTGCCTGAGCGCCGCCCTGCTCGCGATCGTCGTCATGGGGCTTTCCGCCTGCGGCACCGCAGCCGCCCCCACTTCGGCCAAGATGTCTTTCGGCACCCTTTCCACCTCGGGCAAGACGCTGACGCTCGAGCTTGAGTCCAACGGCACCACGGGATATGAGTGGACGAGCTCGATCGACGGCGAGGGCCTTGAGCTCTCCGGCCAGACCGTCAACGAGGGCTCTGACTCCAGCGCCACCGTGGGCGCGGGCGGCACAACCACCTTCACCTACGAGGGCACCGGCGCCGGTCAGGCCACCGTCACGCTCACCTACCAGCGCCCTTGGGAGACGAGCGACTCCGACCGCGAGGTCAGCGTCAAGGTGACCACCAGCTCCTCCGGCGCCATCGCATCCTACGAGGCCACCGACTCCGACGGCGCCCAGGCCATCCACAAGTAGCCTAGCGCCGCGTACCGTCCCCCTGGCGCCTCGCATCCCCTAGCGCACACGCCCCCTGGCGCCTCGCCGTCCCCTACCGCCTCGCGCCGTCCCTGTGCAGCTTACGCAGCAGCACGAGCTCCAGGGCGAACGTCACCACCACGCAGGCGCTTGAGAAGAGCGGCAGCGCGCCGATGGGGGCCATGAGGATGAACGCGCCGCCGGCGGCCGACCCCAGGGCGTTGCCCAGCTGGAGCGCCGATCCGGACAGGGCCAGTGCCATGGGGGCGTGCTCGCGGGCGAGCTTGGTGATGAGGAGGTTCTGGGAGGGGTTGAAGCCCCAGTCCGCCATGACCCACAGGCACATGAACACCCAGATGGCCACCGGGCTTGCGTGGAAGAGCGCGAGCGCCGCCAGGGTGACGAACTGCAGGATGAGGACGGACACGCAGGTGGTTCGGTATCCGTGCCGGTCGGTGAGCCAGCCGCCGCCCTTGATGCCGACGGCGCTCATGAGGGCCGACACGAGCAGCACGGCGCTCACCGTGGGGCTTCCTTCGCCGAACACTCCCTCCAAGAACGGTGTCACGTACGTGTAGTAGCTGGAATAGCCCACGTTGAGGACGACCATGACGAGGAGGGCGAGGGCGATGCGCCGGTCGCGCAGTGGGGCGAAGCGTGACTTGAGGGAGAGGTCCAGGCCGTGGGTGGGAGGCGTGGCGGGCACGCGCCGCGCCACGAGGACGCAGCTCAGGGCCACATACACGGCAAGCACCAGGTAGAAGACGTGCCAGTCCACATAGAGGCTTGCGCGCTGGGCAAGCGGCATGGCGATGATCTGCGCGGCGCTGGAGCCCAGGCCCATGTTGGCCAGTGCGCTTGCCTGCTTGCCCGGGGCGGCCAGCTGCGTGGCGAGGGCCATGGCGGTGGCGTTGAACAGGCCGCTGCCCAGGCCCATGACCACGCGGGCGCCCAGGAAGAGCGGGTAGTTGGACGTGAGCCCCATGACGGTCATGCCGCAGGCGAGCATGACCAGGCCGCCCAGCAGCTGGTTGCGCTGCGCGGTGCGCGACAGGAAGGCCAGCAGGAACGGGGCGCCGAGCGCCGAGGCGATGGAGAACGCCGTCATGAGCTGGCCGACCTCGACAAGACCCACGCCGCACGAGTCCGCGATGGCCGAAGGGATGCCCATGATGAACTGCTGCGAGCAGCCCAGCGCGAAGCTTGCGAGTGTGAGGAGCCACACGGTGTGCGTCCCGCGGGCCTGCGAGGCGTTCGATGGGGCTTGGTTGGCGGACGACACGGAAAACACCCTCCCGAGACGCGCTTGCAAGGTCTAGGCGATGCTAGGCCGCGCACCCCGCCCGCGCAAGGCATGCGGGCCTGCGCACACGCGCAGACATGCAAGAATCACGCGAGCGCTGTAGACGCTCCCGAGGGTCGGCGCGG
>CAVJGP010000135.1:3718-7437 GCA_963648855.1 Alistipes onderdonkii
CAACTAACTTGCTCGTAACTTGCTTCCAACTTGCTTTTGAGACTGCCTTGCGAGGTAAAACGGGAGGCCGCTCAGGCGACAGTCTCTCCTTTTAAGCAATCTACCTGGTATGACGATGGGTGCCTTGTACCGTGCTGCCAAGGCAATCTAACTTGCTTCTAACTTGCTTCTAACTTGCTCGTAACTTGCTTCCAACTTGCTTTTTAGTCCTTGGGACGCTACATTGCCACTAGCCGAACAAGGAAAGGTGGATGCATGCAAGACCTCAAGGGGCTTGTCGAGGAGCTGGTCAAGTATCCGGACGAGACGGAGTACGTCGAGTTCAAGGAGAACTTCTCCGACTTCGACAAGGAAGGCGAGGACATCTGCGCCCTGTCCAACTCGGCCGCCCTGTGCGGCGTGCGATGCGCCTACAAGGTGTGGGGTGTCAACGACGGCACGCACGAGGTGGTGGGGACGGAGTTCGCCCCGCGCCGCAAGAAGCGGAATAATCAAGACCTGGAGCTTTGGTTGCGCACCATGCTCAGCTCGAACATCCATTTCGAGTTCTACGAGGGCGATGTGTACGAGAAACACGTCGTCGTTCTCAAGATTTATCCGGCGACGTATCAGATTGCCCGCTTCAAGGGCATGGCCTATATCCGGACCAACAGCAGCACGCAGAAGTTGGAGCCCGGCTCCAAGCGCGAGGTTGAGCTTTGGCAGCGCGTGGGGCGGGCGGTGTTTGAGACGCAGGTGGCGCTTGAGGGACTGACCCAGGACCAAGCCCTCGGCATGCTCGACGTCGAGGCTTACTTCAGCCACTTGGGCGGCCTGGTGCCGGGCAGCGTGGGCGCCGTGGCTCACACGTTTGAGGTGGACCGTCTGATAGGACGAGACGTTGACGGGACGTATCACGTCACCAACCTGGGTGCCGTCCTGCTCGCACGGGACCTTGACGACTTCCCGGTGGTCAGGCGCAAGGCCATCCGCGTCATCCAGTATGCGGACACGAGCCGACTGAACATGCTGAAGGACGAGACGTTCAAGGCGGGGTATGCCGTCGAGTTTGAGCGCGTGTTCCAGTATCTGCAGGCGCTGCTCCCGTCCGAGGAGCGCATCGAAGGCGCGTTGCGCCGCAGGGTGGACGCATTTCCCATGCTGGCGATTCGTGAGACGCTGGCAAACGCCATCGTGCACCAGGACTTTCAAGCCGGCGGCGTGGGACCGGTCGTCGAAGTGCTCGAAGGCAGGGTCGAGGTGACTAACGTGGGGGCGCCGCTGGTGGAAGTGACGCGCATCGTCAACGACCCGCCGTTTTCGCGTAACGATTACCTGGCAGGCATCATGCGCCGTATGGGGGTTTGCGAGGAAGCGGGCACCGGGTGGGACAAGATCGTCCTGTCCTGTGAGGCCCAGCACCTGCCTGCGCCCCGGATCGAGACGTTTGGCGCGGCGACGCGGGTTGTGCTGTACAGCCACCGCCCCTTCAAGGAGCTGACGCCTGAAGAGCGGCAAGACGCTTGCTACTGGCATGTCTGCGCGCGGTATGCGGCGGGCGGCTACGCCACGAACCAGTCGCTGCGCGAGCGATTCGACGTGGCGGTGTCCAATTCGTCCCAGGTCTCGAGGCTTATCAAGACGTGCATGGAGAAGGGGCTCATCAAACCCGTCGACCCTGAAACGGCGCCGCGCTACATGCGCTACATTCCCGCCTGGGCGTAGACGAGGGCCCGGGCGCCGCTTTGCATATGCGCCCACTTCGGGCCGTTCTAACTTGCTCGTAACTTGCTTTTAAGGCTGCCCCGCGCGGCCAGGGGGGGCTGTCCGGGTGGGGGCCTCCCTTTTTAAGCGATCTACCTGCGATAATGCTGGATTTCCGCACTGCACTACCAGAGCAGTCTAACTTGCTTCTAACTTGCTCGTAACTTGCTGCCAACTTGCTTTTTGGGCCTTGGGGTGTGCGCGCCCCTGTCTTTTGCCTGGCCGCCCACGCGCCCCCGAGGGTCGGCGCGGAGTCTCAGGCGCAGTTTTTCGGCGCGGGTTGTGCGCCGAAACTGTCCGAGCACTGAGACACCGCGCCGACCCCCATGCGGCATGCGTGCCCCAACCGCCCCATATCCCGCGGGCAGGGGCGTCATCCATCCAGCGCAGGCTTCTCTTCTCCTTCGGCCTCTAGATAGAACCGCGAGGCTCGCCCGGGCGTTTTGCGCGTTTTGCGCGGGCGCGCTGCGACGGCTATGATTGCGCCTGGTGCTGTGACGGGCGGTTTCTGTTCGCGCCGCAGCGCCCGAACGCGAACCATACACACTCGCGCCGTGCCGCCTGCCTGCACGTCTTCGCATCGCACCAAGGAGCACCATGACCAGCACCGCCCGCTCGCAATATTCCGGCGACGCCTTCGCCGCCTTCCATCCGGAGCTCTCGGGCGTGCGGCGCTGGGCTGTGCTCATCTGCTTCGTGTGGGCGGCGGCCGTCTGCATCATGAGCCAGCTCACCATGACCACCTGCCTGCCCTCCATCCTGGCCGACTTCGGCGTGTCCACCGAGCAGGGCCAGTGGCTCACCACGAGCTACATGCTCGCGCTGGGCGTGATGGTGCCCTGCAGCGGCTACCTCACCACGCGCTTCCAGAGCAGGCACCTCTTTCTAGCTGCTAACCTGGTGTTTCTCGTGGGCCTTGCGGGGGCCGTCGCGCCGAGCTTCCCGGCCCTCGTGGCCGTGCGCTGCGTCCAGGGGCTGGCGGCGGGCCTCTTCATCCCACTCATGCAGATCGTGGCCTTCCGGCTCTTCCCGCCCCAGCAGCGCGGCTTCGCCATGGGCATCGTCTCGGTGGCGCTGGCCACGGGCCCGGCCCTAGGCCCGCTCATCGCCGGCGTCTGCACCGACGTGTGGGGCTGGCGGGCGGTGTTCGTGGGCGTGGCGTGCCTCACGGCCCTCTCGCTTGCCACCTACCCCGTCATCGCCCGGCTGAGCGACCCGGTGCAGCGCTGCCCCTTCGACTTCCCCTCCCTGGCGATCCTCGCGCTGAGCTTCTGCGGCCTCATCGTGGGCTGCTCCAACCTGGGGCTTTTTGCGAGCGACGCCCGCGCCGGCCTCACCCGCTGCGCGGCTCCGTTGGCCGTGGGCGTGGCGGCGCTCGTCGTCTTCGTGCGCAGGCAGAACGCCTCGCAGACGCCCCTGCTCGACCTTGCGCCCCTGCGCGACGTGCGTTTCGTGGCCGGGTCGGTCGCGGGCATGGTGATCTTCGGCGTGCTCATCAACACCGAGGTCTTCATGAGCCTCTACATCCAAGACGTGCAGGGCTACTCGCCCACGGTGGCGGCGCTGTGCCTGCTGCCCGGCGCGCTCATCTCGGCGGCGCTGTGCCCCTTCACCGGGCGCTACCTCGACCGCAAGGGCCCGCTTGCGCTGGCCGTGCTGGGCTTTGCCGTCATCGTGGTGTCGGGCGTGCTCGCCTCGCTTGTGGAGGCCAGCTCGCCCCTGGGCTACTCGGTGTTCGCCTTCGTGCTGCGCAACGCCGGCAACGCCTTCGCCATGCAGAACCTGCAGACCTGGGCGGTGAACGTGCTGCCCCAGCGGCAGATGGCCCACGGCACCGCCATCACCAACGCGATGCGCCAGGTAGGCGGTGCCCTCATCAATGCCTGCCTCTTCGCCCTCATGGGCGTCGCGGCCCCCGCCCTGGGCGAGATGGGCGCCATCAGCCTGGCCTTCGGCGTGGCCACCGCCGCCGTGGC
>CAVJGP010000136.1:0-7415 GCA_963648855.1 Alistipes onderdonkii
ACCGACGCCGAGTAGCGTCCCGCACCTCCCGCCCCACCAAAAAGGCCGCCCCACATTCTCGTGGGACGGCCTTTTCTTGTTTGCGAGCCTAGTGCGTCAGGTTCTGCCCGCTAAAACGCGGGTTCTGGCGCGCAAGGCGCACAGGTGCGATGTGTACTGGAGTACACCAAAGGTGCGCACCGCGCATGAGCACCTGTGGAACGCGGCGCGCCAGGTTCCACAGGTGCCGCTAGAAGCAGGTTCTGATGCGCAAGGCGCACGGGGCCGTAGCGCACGGTGTGGGCCTTTGGCCTACTGGACGTACACCAAAGGTGCGCACCGCGCGTGAGGCCCCGTGCATGGAGCGCCCTTAGCGACGAGTCCAGTGGAGAACGCGGCGCATCAGGTTCTGCATCTAATTCCCCAGGAGGGTGCGGGCGGCTTGATCCAGGGAGTCTACCAGCTCCTTTGCCTCCTCGTCCGTTTCCGCGCGGGCGAAGATGTAGGCCTTGATCTTGGGCTCGGTGCCGCTCGGGCGGATGATGAGCTTGTTGGAGCCCTCCAGGTCGAGCTCGAACACGTTGGCGCCGGGCAGGGTCTGCGCGTCGGCGGGGTCGCCGTTCACGCGCGGCATCTCGGCGCCGGCCGCGTAGTCCACCACGCCCTGCACCGCAAGGCCCGCCACCTGGGCGGGGTGCTCCTTGCGCAGGCCTTCCATGATGGCGCGCATCTGCTCGGCGCCCTGCGCGCCGGGGTAGGACAGCGAGATGGTGCGGTTGCGCCAGTAGCCGTGCTTGGCGTAGAGCGCCTCCACCGCGTCGACGAGGTCCATGCCGCGGCCCTTGTAGTCGCGCGCCATCTCGCAGATGAGCATGGAGGCCACCACGGCGTCCTTGTCGCGCACGTAGGTTCCGCTGAGGTAGCCGTAGCTCTCCTCGAAGCCGAAGAGGAAGCGTCCGGGCTGGCCGGCGGCCTCAAGGCGGGCGATCTGCTCGCCGATGTACTTGAAGCCGGTGAGGGTGCGGCGCAGCTCAAAGCCGTGCTCGCCGGCCAGGGCGTCCATCATCGAGGAGCTCACAATGGTGGTCACCACGACCTTTTCGGCCAGGTCGGCGCCCTGGGCGGCGGCGCGCTGGGCGAGCCAGTCGGAGAGGAGCACGCCCACCTCGTTGCCGCTGAGCAGCACGTACTCGCCCTTGTGGGGCACGGCGATGCCCGTGCGGTCGGCGTCGGGGTCGGTGGCGAGGAGCAGGTCGGGGTGTACCTGCTCGCACAGGTCGAGGCCCTTCTGCAGGGCCTGGCGGATCTCGGGGTTGGGGTAGGGGCAGGTGGGGAAGTCGCCGTCGGGCTGCGCCTGCTCGGGCACCACGGTGACGTCGGTCACGCCGATGCGCTCAAGGATCTTGCCCACGCACTCCAGGCCCGCGCCGTTGAGCGGGGTGTACACCACCTTGAGGTCGTCGCCGTCGGCGGGCGCCTCCACGTGCTGGCTCTGCGCGTACACCGCGTCCACGAAGCGCTCGATGGTGCCCTCGCCGATGTAGTCCACCAGCCCCGCGTCCATGGCCTCGTCGAAGTCCATGCGCGCCACGCCCTCGAAGATGTCCACCTTGCCGATCTCGGCGAGGATCTCCTTGGCGGCTTGCGAAGTGATCTGGCAGCCGTCCGGGCCGTACACCTTGTAGCCGTTGTACTCGGCGGGGTTGTGGCTCGCCGTGATGTTGATGCCGGCCGAGCAGCCCAGGTCGCGCGTGGCGAAGGAGCAGGCGGGCGTGGGCTCCAGGCGCGGGTAGAGGTGGGCGGCCACGCCGTTTGCGGCCATGACCTCGGCCACCACGTGGCAGAACAGCTCGCCCTTGTTGCGCGAGTCGCGGCACACGGCCACGCTGGGCTCGTCGAAATGCGCCTTGAGGTAGTTGGCCAGGCCCTGGGTGGCCAGCGCCACGGTGTAGACGTTCATGCGGTTCGAGCCCGCGCCCAGAACGCCGCGCAGGCCCGCCGTGCCGAACTCCAGATCCTGGAAGAAAGCGTCCTCGATGGCGCCCTCGTCGCCCTCCATGGCCTTGAGCTGGGCGGCGAGCTCCTCGTCGGCCACCTCCTCACACCAGCGGCGGTACTGGCGCTGTGCGCGTTCGCTCATGCTGTGACTCCCTTTCGTTGCGTCATGGGGACGCGTGCCCCCGCGTATCGCGCCTATGGTAGCGCCCCGCCAGGCCACTGCGTCCCAGCGTGGGGCATCTGCGCCTAAGCCCTATGCGCCACAGGTTTCCCCACAGTGCGGCATGAGATTCTTGGTGTATGGACGTGCCATATAATCTAAGTCTTGAATTGTGAGATTTCTTACATTCGCGTTGTGAGAGCGAATAAGTCTGGGTACCATGCAGGGCGTCATCAAGAGCCGCCCGCGGCAAAGTCGGGTAGGCGCCGCGCCTCGCAGGCGCGGGTCGTCAATGAGGAGGTTCCACCATGCAGCTTAGGCCTTTGGGAGATCGCGTCCTTGTCAAGCCGGAGAAGGCTGAGCAGAAGACGGCCGCCGGCCTGTTCATCTCTTCGGGCGCCCAGGAGAAGCCCCAGCGCGGCGAGGTCATCGCCGTGGGCGCCGGCAAGCTTGACGACAACGGCAACCGCATCGCCGTCGACGTCAAGGTCGGCGACGTCGTCATCTACGGCAAGTACGGCGGCAACGAGGTGAAGATCGACGGCGAGGACTACCTGCTCATGCGCGACTCCGACATCTACGCCGTGGTCGAGGAGTAGCTTCTAGCTCTTCAATTTCAGGCACCGCGCGTCCACTGACTCGGCGACGCGCGGGGCCTTCTTCTTATCCATCCGCATCTCACCTGGAGGTCTTACACTATGGCAAAGCAGATTGCTTTCAACGCCGAGGCCCGCGCCAAGCTGGCGAAGGGCGTCAACACCCTGGCCGACGCCGTCACCGTCACCATGGGCCCCAAGGGTCGCTACGTCGCCCTTGAGCGCTCCTACGGCGCCCCCACCATCACCAACGACGGCGTCTCCGTCGCCAAGGAGATCGAGCTGCCCGACCACATCGAGAACATGGGCGCCCAGCTCGTGAAGGAGGTCGCCACCAAGACCAACGACCTCGTGGGCGACGGCACCACCACCGCCACGCTGCTGGCCCAGGTCATCGTGAACGAGGGCCTGCGCAACGTCACCGCCGGCGCCAACCCGCTGGCCATCCGTCGCGGCATCGACAAGGCCGTCGACGCCGTGGTCGAGTACATGAAGGGCGCCTCCAAGCCCGTCTCCTCCAAGGAGCAGATTGCCTCCGTCGGCACCATCTCCGCCGGCGACGAGAACATCGGCAACAAGATCGCCGAGGCCATGGAGGTCGTGGGCAAGGACGGCGTCATCACCGTCGAGGAGTCCCAGACCTTCGGCATCGACATCGACACCGTCGAGGGCATGCAGTTCGACAAGGGCTACATCTCGCCCTACTTCGCCACCGACAACGAGCGCATGGAGGCCAACTTCAAGGATCCCTACATCCTTGTGACCGACCAGAAGATTTCCAACGTCCAGGACATCGTGCCCCTGCTCGAGGACGTCATGCGCTCCGGCAAGCCGCTCGTGATCATCGCCGAGGACGTGGACGGCGAGGCCCTGGCCACCCTGATCCTCAACAAGCTGCGCGGCGCCCTGAACATCGCCGCCGTCAAGGCCCCCGGCTACGGCGACCGCCGCAAGCGCATGCTCGAGGACATCGCCGCCCTCACCGCCGCCAACCCCCTGATGAGCGACCTGGGCGCCAAGCTGACCGACGCCACCATCGACGACCTCGGCCGTGCCAAGTCCATCAAGATCACCAAGGACAACACCACCATCGTCGACGGCGCCGGCGACAAGGCCGCCATCGACGCCCGCGTTGCCCAGATCAAGGGCGAGATGGAGAACACCAAGTCCGACTTCGACCGCGAGAAGCTCCAGGAGCGCCTGGCCAAGCTCTCCGGCGGCGTGGCCGTCATCAAGGTGGGCGCTGCCACCGAGTCCGAGATGAAGGAGATCAAGCACCGCATCGAGGACGCCCTGCAGGCCACCCGCGCGGCCGTGGAGGAGGGCATCGTCGCCGGCGGCGGCGTGGCCTTCATGGACGCCCTGCCCTCGCTTGAGGCCCTCAAGTGCGCCGACGCCGACGAGACCATCGGCGTGAACATCGTCAAGAAGGCCCTGTCCGCTCCCGTGGCCACCATCGCCGCCAACGCCGGCTACGAGGGCCAGGTCGTCGTGGAGAAGGTCCGCAACATGGAGGCCGGCTGCGGCCTGGACTCCGCCAGCGGCAAGTGGGGCAACATGATCGAGATGGGCGTGCTCGACCCGGTCAAGGTCTCCCGCGTCACCCTGCAGAACGCCGCCTCCATCGCCGGCCTCATCCTCATCACCGAGGCCACGGTGACCGACATCCCCAAGGACACCACGATTGAGGATGCGATCAGCGCCGCCGCGGCCCAAGGCGGCCAGGGCGGCATGTACTAAAAGTCCCCGAAAGCGCTGTGGCTGCGTTCCACGGGGCCTCACGTACGTTCAGTACGCTACGGCCCCGTGCGCCTTGCCACAGCGCTTCCGTGCAACTGGGTGTTGTTCCAAACCCGTGGTTTAGCGGGTGCGGAACCTCGTCCGCTGTGTTCTGCGGGGCTCGTCGCACAGACCGCTCCGTGTCGGGAGGCTAGAGTACTCCAGTAGGCCAAAGGCCCGCACCGCGCACGTCGCCTCCCGACGCCTTGCGGACGAGAGCCTGCGTTTTAGCGGTGCAGAACCTGGCGTTTTGGCGCTGGGTTTGGGCGTTGGAAATCGGTAGTTTTTGCGGATGCCCCCTGCGAGATGGTCGTGGGGGGCATTTTGGTTTATGGCTTATGTGATTGGCCTTGCCACAGACCCCTGATCGCGTCTGCAGATTGGAGCCCCGTTGGAGTCGGTCCTACCTGTCGTGCTCATGCTCATGGCCGTGCTTGTCTCAAGCGTGGTTGCCCAAGTCTTTCCCAAGGCCCCGGCGTCCCTTGTGCAGATTGCCCTGGGCGTGCTTCTTGCCGTGACGCCTGCCCCGGTCGACATCTCGCTCGACCCGGAGTTCTTCCTCGTGTTCTTCATCGCACCGCTGCTTTACTGGGACGCCATGGAGTCCGACAAGAAGGCCCTCTGGGCGCAGCGCAAGCCGGTGCTGGCGCTGGCCTTGGGCCTCGTGCTGCTCATCGTGGTCGTGGTGGGCTGCTTCACGCACCTGCTCATCCCGTCCATCCCGCTGGCGGCGGCGTTCGCCCTCGGCGCGGCCCTGGGCCCCACCGACGCTGTGGCCGTCACCACGCTGGGCAAGCGCCTCTCGATAAGCAAGGACCAGAAGACCCTTCTGCAGGGCGAGTGCCTCCTGAACGACGCCTCGGGCGTCGTGTCGTTCCAGTTCGCTATCGCCGCGCTCGTCACGGGCACGTTCTCGCTGATAGACGCCGGAATCTCGCTTGTGTGGAGCTTCGTGGGCGGCATCGTGCTCGGCGCCGCGCTTGCCGCTGTCAAGGGGCTTATCCTGCGCGCCGTGCGCCGCACCGGCCTTGAGGACGTCACGTTCCACGTGCTCCTGCAGGTGCTCACGCCGTTCGCGTTCTACCTGGTGGCCGAGGAGCTCGGCGTGTCGGGCATCCTCGCCGTGGTGGCCGCGGGCATCGTGGACTCCTTCGACAACAGCGGCCTCATGCCCAGCTCGGCGCGCCTCAACATCGTGAGCACGAGCGTGTGGAAGGTCGTCTCGTTTGCCCTCAACGGCATGTGCTTCGTGCTGCTGGGCACCCTTCTGCCCAACGCCACGGCCCGCACCTGGGCCGGCAGCATGCCCAACACCCTGCTCATCGCCGACGTCCTCTTCATCACGGTGGTGCTCGTCGCCGTCCGCTTCCTGTGGTGCCTATGGATGGAGCGCGTCAAGAAGCGCGCCGACGGCCGCCGCCACAAGATAGACAACAAGGCCGCGCTCGACGCTCTCGTGCTGACGCTCGCCGGCCCCAAGGGTGCCGTCACGCTGTCCATCTGCCTCACGGTGCCGCGCGTCATCGGCACGGGCGAGGTGCTCCAATGCCGCGAGCTGCTTATCTTCCTGGGCGCGGGCGTCATTCTCGTCACCTTGCTGCTGGCGAACTTCGTGGTGCCGCTGCTCGTGCCCAAGAAGGCGCCCCAGCGCACGCGCCTCGAGGAGACGCAGGGCCGCATCCAGGTGCTCCGCAACGTCATCCGCGAGCTGTCCCACGACGAGACCATCACCGACAAGCGGGCCCTGCGCCGCGTCATCGCCAACTACGAGGCGCGCATCGACCGCATCAAGAAGTCCTCGTCCATGGAGGACAAGGCCGAGGACGCCCTGCGCGAGAAGGCCGTGGGCTGGGAGGCCGCGTGCGCGGGCAAGTCCATCCGCGAGGGCAAGGTCGCTCCCGTCGTGGGCTACGGCTACCTCTTCGAGCTGGAGCGCAAGCTCTCGCGCATCCACCACAAGGGCGAGTTCCGCTGGTTCTTGAAGAACGTCCGCGGTTGGCTCGGCAACGTCATCCACGCCGGCTTTGCGGAGTGGGGCCTCAACGAGCAGGCACGCATGAGGCGCCGCCGCAGCCGCGAGCTGCTTCGCCTGGAGTGCGCCGAGTGCGTGCTCAAGGAGCTCGCTGCCCTGGAGCCCTCCGACGGCTTCGACGAGGAGGCCATCACGCACCTGTCGCTTGAGTACCAGCGTGTGGTCGCCGCAAGCCGCGCCAACGCCTCCGCCACGCGCATGCGCCTCACCGCCCCCACGGTACAGACCGACGTGGTGATGCGCCGCGCCCTGCAGATAGAGCGCGAGCAGATCCGCCAGGCCTTCGACAACGAGCTCATCTCGCGCGACACGGTGAGGACTATGCGCGACAATGTCTCCGCCATCGAGTTCGGCCTCCAGGAATAGAGTTGCAGAACCTGGCCTGCTGCGTTCTCGGGAGGCTTACGTACCACCAGTACGCTGCGCCTCCCGACGCCTTGCGGACGAGAACCCGCTTTTAGCGGGGCGGAACCTGATGCGCTGCATTCCCACTGGACACGTCGCGCGGAGCGCTCCGTGCACAGGCGCTCACGCGCGGTGCGCAGCTTTGGTGTACGTCCAGTACGCTACGGCCCTGCGCGCCTTGCGCATCAGAACTCGCTTTTGTAGGGGCAGAACCTGGCCTGCTGCGTTCCGCGGGGCCTCACGCGCGGTGCGCACCTTTGGTGTACGTCCAGTACGCTACGGCCCCGCACGCCTTGCGCATCGAAATTCGCTTTTAGAGGAGGTCGCGGAACCTGGCCTGCTGCGTTCCGCGGGGCTCGTCGCAACGACCGCTCCGTGTCGGGAGGCTTACGCGCGGTGCGCACCTTTGGTGTACCACCAGTACGCTGCGCCTCCCGACGCCTTGCAGGCCAGAACCTGCTTTTAG
>CAVJGP010000137.1:0-7341 GCA_963648855.1 Alistipes onderdonkii
GTAGCTCTTCGCCATGGTGTTGTCCGCGGACTTCACCTCAACCGGGACGATGCGCCCGTCCTGCTCAAAGAAGTCCACCTCGGCGGAGTTGCCCGAGCGCCAGAAGTACGGCCGGATTCCTTGGAGGAGCATCTCGTTGTGCACGTAGTTCTCCGCGAGTGCGCCACGGAGGCGCGCGTAGGCCGGTTCCGCCTCGAGCAGCGCCCGAACGGGGACGTTGGCCATCTTGCGCAGCAGGCCGACGTCTGACAGGTACACCTTGAAGTACGACGTGTCGGCGTGGAAGCCAAGGGGAAGCTCGGCCGTGCCTACCAGCTCCGTTTTGTGCACAAGCCCGGCGGCAACGAGCCATTGAAGCGCGTCCTGCAGCTCGTGGGCACGGCGGCCCTCCTTGACCTGGGAGAAGATGAACTTGTTGTTCTCCTTGGCGAGCTGCTTGGGCGCGCTGGCCCAAATCCAGCCGATTTTTGCCACCTCGCCGAGCGGCGCGTGCTTGGCAAAGTCTGCCTCGTAGTCGGCCAGTATCGTCTCTTGGACGCGCTCGACCTGCCCGTAGTCTGACGTCTCCACCCATCTAGAGACTGCCTCTGGCATGCCGCCCACGATGAGGAAATCTCGGTATGTCGCCTCGGGTTCGGACGCGAGGGCGGCTGGGAGCGGGTTTGCGGGTGAGGCGTCGGCGAGCATGGCTGGGATGTTCTCGCCCCTTGTCGCGGCGAGGAACTCCTCAAAGCCCATCGGGTACATCTGAAGGCGGTCTACCTTGCCCACGGGAAACGAGATGTTCTCGTGCGTGAGGGCAGCACATGACGTGCAGGTCGGGCAGGTCTTCGCAAAAGTACTTGAGTGCCGTCAGCGCCTGGGGGCAGGCTTGAATCTCGTCAGAGGTCAGCCATTCGCTCAACCCCGCATTGATAATCCAGCCTTCAATGGCCCACTCCTTTTCGACAGGTCTCGGTTGGCTTCCTCGCCGGGCACGCTGAGGGTGAATGTGCGCGCGGGTGGATCGCGGCCCTTGATGGTGAGGTAGCCGCCCTGGTACAGCATGGGAAGCGGCGCCCTCATCCTTTGGGCGGGGACGTCGAACTCCTCTTCGCGTGCGAGGGCGAAAGCATGACGCACGGCACGGCTCTGGGGAAATCTGCGGGACAGCCGCACGACCCCTTTCATCTCATCATCGGATGATGAGACGGGAACATGCTTGACACATCTAGCAGGTGTTTTCAAATCATCGCATCCAAACGATGAGCGTTGACGGGCCTGGGGCTACGGTGGGCTGCGTCAAGCGCCGCCGGGGCGGGACGCGGGAGTGACGCGTGCCGAGCGTTGACGCGCGGGTTTTCGGGCGCCGCGCCCCGGTGGCTTCCACCGTATGAACGAAGGAGGAACTTACCTATGGCTCAGCAAAAAGGTACGACAAGGCGTGCGTTTGTCCAAGGTGCCGGCGCCGCAGCTGCTGCGATGGGGACTGCGGCAGCCCTTGCCGCGACGCAGGCACAGGTCGGTGCGGCCCAGGCGGCCGAGTCGGCGGGTGCCGACGCGGCGCTCGCCGACGGCACCTACACCGCGACCGCCCCGGGCTTTGCGGGCGACGTCACCGTGACGCTCGAAGTTTCCGGCGGCGCGGTGTCCTCCGTCGGCGTGGACGCGTCCTCGGAGACGCCCGAGCGCGGTGGCAAGGCGGCCGAGCGGCTGTCGGCCTGCGTCGTCGAGGCGGGCGGCACGCAGGGCGTGGACGCTGTCTCCGGCGCCACCATGACCTCCAACGCGGTCCTGTCGGCCGTCGAGGACTGTCTCGCCCAGGCTGCGGGCACGCAGGGCGGCGAGGTCTCGCCCGTCGTCATGAAGCCCGGCGTCTACGTGGGCGAGGGCATGGGCTTCAACTGGTTCGAGCCTGTCCGCGTGAAGATTGAGGTCGACGAGTCTTCCCTGCTTTCCGTCGAGGTCATCGAGAAGGGCCTCAACCGCGAGGAGCCGCTCATTCTGAAGTCCGTCGAGGACCGCATGATTCCGCGCATGATCGAGCAGCAGTCCGTGAGCGTGGACTCCATCACGGGCGCCACCAGCTCCAGCGCCGGCGTGAAGGCCGCCACGGAAGACGCGCTCAAGAAGGCCCTGGCAGCCGGCGGCGCAGGTGAGGACGCCATCAAGAACTTCCACGTGGCCCCCGTCTACGACGAGGGCGCCGAAGAGACGCTCGACTACGACGTCGTGGTCTGCGGCTTTGGCGGCGCGGGCGTGGCGGCCGGCATGGCGGCTGTCGAGGCGCAGGTCGCGGCCGGGCTGCCCGTGAGCGTGCTTGCCATCGAGACGGCGGGCAAGTACGGCGGCACTGCCGCCAACGCCGGCGAGCCCTTCTCGGTGAACGCGCCCCGTTACCTGGAGGAGTTCAACAACGGCGAGCCCTGGTGCGACTACGACAGCCTCTACGAGGACTGGATGGCCAAGTACAGCATCGGCACGCCCTGCAAGCCTGAGATGGTCAAGCTCCTCATGGACGAGTCGGGCAACTCCGTGGACTGGCTGCAGTTCGACCACGGCTTCGTGTTCACGCGCGGCATGAAGGGCTTCGGCGACTCCACGTGGCTGTGCAAGCAACAGTATGTCTTCTCCACCAACCGCGAGGAGGACATCGACTACGCCACACTCTACCCCGACTACAACTTCGACCAGGATCGCTCCAGCTGCGTGGGCCAGTACTACGACCACATCGTGGCAGACTATGAGGCCGCCGGCGGCGCCTACCTGCTAGAGACCACTGTGGACGAGCTCGTCTTTGACGGCACGCGCGTCGTCGGCGTCAAGGCAACGGACAACGTCACGCACAAGAAGCTGACCGTGAACGCCAAGGCCGTCATCATGTGCACGGGCGGCTTCGGCGGCAACACCGACCTCATGGTGGAGTACCTTCAGAACCCCGAGTACCCCATGGCGCAGCGCTGGAACCTGTGGGGCATGCGCCAGAACAAGGGCCAGGTCGTGAAGTCGGCCATCGACGCCGGCGTGGCCACCTACAACCTGGACATGCCGCCCATCATCCACTTCAAGACCACGGCCGGCATCCTCACCAAGTACCCCACGTACTACCGCGACGGCAAGGACAGCCGCATGCTCGAGCAGAACAGCTGGTCGAGCAACGACCTGCCCCTGCTCATCGGCACCAACTCCAAGACGCTGCAGGTGGGCACGGACGGCGTGCGCCACTACAACGAGGCCGGCACGTTTGCGTTCTGGGCGGGCGGCGCCACCTGGTACACCATCGTGGGCAAGGGCTACCTGGATGGCCTGGCGGAGAACGGTTTCCCCGGCGACCCTGGCACCTACCAGGGCTCCATCGCCAGCGTCTACAACCAGGGCGGCTACCCCAACGCAAGCCCGATTCCGCAGGTCTACGAGGTGATGGACGCCGCGGTCGAGAAGGGCTACGTGTATAAGGCCGACACGATCGAGGGCTTGGCCGAGGCGGCCGGGCTGCCCGTCGAGGACTTTGCGGCGCAGGTCGAGCGCTACAAGGGTTTCTGCGCGGCCGGCGAGGACACCGAGTGGGGCCGCGCGGCCGAGACTCTTGCCGACGACAAGATTGGCGAGGAGGGCCCGTTCTACGCCATCGCGTGCAACCCCGTGCCCTACGCCACGCACGCGGCGCTCGACGTGGACGAGAACATCTCGGCCCTGTGGCCGGACGGCACGCAGGTCGAGGGCCTGTACGCTTGCGGCAACGATTCGGGCGGCGTGCTGGAGACCGACCTTCTGCCCTATGCGCAGTACGGCGGCGTGGCCCTGGGCTGGGCGTTCACGAGCGGCCGCCTCGCCGGCGGCAACGCGGTGGCCTACGCGCAGACGCTGTAGGAAGCGGCCCAGGTCCCGATTGGGTTCTCGGGACACCATGGTGTTTGAGGCCTCGATGAGGCCTAGCTGAGATTTTCGTTGAGGTCGGCGGCCCGGCTGTGTGGCGCGAAACTGCGCCCGCGGCCGGGCCGCTGCCGGTTGCCCTGGAGTTTACGGGAGCCTGAAGGAGGCGTCGCCGCAAAAGGCGATGGGTGAGCCGCGTCCCCGTTTTCGCGACGATCGGCCCCGGTCGTGGTTCGCGGATGCCGGTCGGCTTCGTGTCTGGCTTTGCGTCCGGGCCTGGCCGGTGTTCCTTAGCGACCCTGTGCGGCGCGGTCCTCGATGGCGTCCAGCAGGGCCTGCTGCGAGCCGACGCCCAGTTTGCGGTAGATGTGCTGGATGTGGGTGCGCACCGTGGGCAGGGACACCGAGAGCGTCTCTGCGATGTAGGCGGCCGTGCGGCCGCGCCCGAGCAGTGCGAGCACCTCGGCCTCGCGCGGCGTGAGCCCGTGCTCCGCGGCGATTGCGGCGCAGACGGACCGAAGCGTAGGGGCCGTGGCGTCGGGCGCAGGGGATGCGCCGGGCGTGGATGCGAGCCCGGGGTTGCCCGCCGGGTCCCCGAGCGCGGCAAACGGTCTCCTGCTTGCATGCAGCACGATGTAGTGCGTCACGCTGAGGCAGACCAGCGCGACGAGCGCCCAGAAGGCGAGCCACACGGGGCGCGTGCCCAGGGCCCCGGACAGCGCGATGAGCGCGGGGCAGGCCAGGACGCCGGCGCGCTTGACGAAGAATGCGAGCGCGGACGCGAGGGACGGCCGCAAGCGGCTGGGATAGGTGAAGGCAAACGACCACGTCAGGAACAGCAGCGACGCGTAAGCCACGTTTAAAGGGACGAGCAGCGCGATGCGCGCCGTGCCTTCGACGAGGTTGAACAGGCACAGGGAGAGGGCGAGGACGGGCACGATGAGCATGAAGCAGAACTCGGGCACGTCCTTGCGACGCAGGTACGGTGCGATGAGGTAGAGAACGCCGCCGGCCGCCAGGACGCCCAGACCGGCGAAGAGCTGGATGGCCGACGGGCTGGCCCCGGCCGTGCGTGCCTCGCCCCAGCCGGCGTGGACGAAGTAGACGACGACGGAGGCCAGGGCCACCATGCACAGGGCGCAGAGCATGAGGAACGTCGCAGGCCGGTGGTCGATGGCGTCTGCCCAGGCACGGGTGGGAGGAGCTGCCTCGCCGGCGTTGCCGGATCCGTTCGTGCGGGAGAGCGCCGCGCGCAGGAACAGGCAGGACGCGGGCGCGAACAGGCAGACGAGCACGTAGGAGGCCGGGCTGCCCGCAAGGGCGACCACGGCGAGCTGGACGGCTCCCGCCGTGGCGATGCCCAGCGCCACGGCGCGCATGGCGGCGTGCGGCTCGAGCCGTAGTAGGAGCGGTGCGATGACGGCCATCAGCAGGTAGGGCGCCTCCATGCCTATGCCGACGAGGACCGAGCAGGCCGCGGTGGGCGGCAGCACGCCCACCAGGCACAGCCATCGCGCCCCGGCTCCGGCCATGGCCAGGGCCGCGATGGATGCGCGCAGCGCGACACTGCGATAGGGCGCGTCGCCTTCCCTTGCACCGACGAGGGTCACTCCCGCCAGGCCCAGGGCGAGGAAGACAAGCAGGACGGCGTACTTGACCGGGACGTCGGGCAGGCTCGTGGTCCACAGCGCCGTGTAGCGCGAGACCTCCGTCGCCGCGACGGCAAAACCGATAGCCAGGCTTATCAGGGTGACGTCCGGGACGGACGAGGGATTGGCATGCGGTTCGGTCACGGCATCTCCCGTTGCGTCGGTAGTCAGTGTCGGTGTAAACGCTCGGCCGAAGGCCGGCGCGACCTTGTCCAGAGGCTGGAATCTAACCTCGAATCCTACCTGCCCTCCACCCTGCTCGCAAGCTACACCGCCGCGATGGTTTCCTGCGCCGATGACGGCACGTGCGCACCGTAGCCCGTTTGATAGATGTCCGAGCCGGTGGCGACACAGCGATATCCAGTATGTTCAGGCCACGGTGCCCATCTCCGCAGGCCCTCGCACTTGCGTCTGCTGCAAGTTTGACGTCCACTCGCAGCAGGACTTGATTGATGTGGCCGAGGAGCGGCAGGCCGGGGAGCTGTCGTAGAATGGGCGGTGGTAACCTGTTCGGCTCACGGCCGAGATGACATGGGGGCGTTGCATGGCGCGGGGAGGAGACAGCGGGAAAGGGGCCGGGCGCCTTCTTCGCATAGGGGCGCCTTCGTTGGGCCTTTCATTCTTGTGGCCGTACTTCCGGGCGTCGCATCTCTCGTTCCTCACCGTGTTCGGAGTGCAGGTCCCGGACGCGATCTATGCCTGCTACATTGCGTACGTCATCGGGTTTTTCGTGGCGGCGGCCGGCGTCACGGTGTTCGCGCGGCGTCTTGAGGGCCTGCTGCGCCGAGCGTCGGCGCGCCGCGTCCTGGCCGCGTGCGGGATGCTCGGCACCGCCCTGCTGTGGTTTGCCGGGGGATCTTTGAGCTGCGTCGCTTGCGTATTGGGGTCGCTCGCCTCGTCCGTCTTCTTCCAGGGGGCGTTGGCGTGCTACGGGCTGGCCCTTGCCGAGCGGGACGCCCGCGAGACGGCGATCGTCGGCTTTCTCTCGCTGGGCCTGTGTTTTGCCGACAACGCCGCCCTCGCGCTGGGGCCTGCGGTGTCCATGGTCTTCTGTTTGCTGCTGCCGATTGCGAGCGTGGCCTGCATCCCCGCGAAGGACGCCGGTGCCGCGCCCGCCTCGGCTGCTCGGGATGGCGGCACGCCTGCAGGGGGCGTCGGCGTGGTTGGCGCCGGCGCGGGCCGGGCTTCTTCCTACAGGGCACTCCTCGTCCTCATGGTCCTGCTCGCCCTGTTTTGCGTGGGCGGGAATGTGGTGCGTGGCATCACGAGCCCGTGGTTCAGCTACTCGGGCGTCACGCTGCGCTCGCTGTACATGACGCTTGCGAACATCGTCCTGGCGGGGGCCGTCGTCGCGCTCCTCTGCCGGGGCGTGGGGGTGCACCGGGTTCTCTTTCTCAGCTGGATGCTGTTCATGGGGCTGTTCTTCCTAGGCCTGGCCGCGCTGGCGTTTACCGGGGGAGCCCTGGCCCGGTTTGGCTCGGACGTGGCGACGGTCTCGCGCGTGTTCTTCACGCTGCTCATGTTCCTGTTCGCGCTGGACGCCCGGCGGCTCGTGGACATGGGCGTGCTGCGGCTCATGGGCCTGTTCCTTCTGCTGCCCGAGGCGTTTGCCGCCTTCATGCGTCATATCGTGGCCCCCGCCCTGCTTGCGAGCTTGGGGGCCGACCCGCTTGCCATCGCGTCGTTTTCTGGCGTGGTGGTGACGTTCGTGCTGGCCGTGGCCATCATGTGCGTTCTGGGGGCGCTGCTGCTCAGGCAGGTGGACGGCGAGGATGTGGAGCCTGCCCCTGCTGCGGTGTCACTCGCGAACGTGTCCGGTCAGGCTGGCGCCGCTGTGCCC
>CAVJGP010000138.1:0-7155 GCA_963648855.1 Alistipes onderdonkii
GGGACATACACCCCGGGCCGGGCACGCGAGAAAGGGCAGCTGGGGGAGCGGGCAGGTGGCGGCGCAAGAGGCGTACGGTTTGAGTGGGTGCTTGTATGGATGTGAGTTAGGCGCTTGCCAGGGCGGCGAGGATGGGAAGGCGCTTTGGCCGGAAGTGTTTGCGCGGGTGCAAGCGAGGCGTCGGTTCTGAGCGGGTGCCCGTATCGATAGTTGTTTATAGGTTCTACTTGGTTGTTTGAGGTTAAAGACTCGTTTTGAAGAAGGAGATTGTCATGGCTGTGAAGGTTATTGAGGGCAACGTCGTTAACGAGGGCATCAAGGTTGGCATCGTGGCGAGCAGGTTCAACGAGTTCATCGTGAACAAGCTGCTGGGCGGGGCGCTCGACGGGCTGCGTCGTCATGGCGTGCCGGACGAGGATGTGAGCGTGGCATGGGTGCCCGGCGCCTTCGAGATCCCGCTTGTGGCGCAGAAGATGGCCGAGAGCGGCAAGTACGACGCCGTCATCGCCCTGGGTTGCGTCATCCGCGGCGCCACCTCGCACTACGAGCTCGTGTGCAACGAGGTGGCCAAGGGCGTGGCGCAGACCTCGCTCAAGTCCGGCGTGCCCGTGATGTTCGGCGTCATCACCACCGAGAACCTTGAGCAGGCCATCGACCGCGCCGGCGCCAAGGTGGGCAACAAGGGCTTCGAGTGCGCCACCGGCGCCATCGAGCTCGTCAACCTGCTGAGGCAGATTTAAGGCGGCGGCTGAGCCGGCCGACTCATATCGTGCGACTACCGTTGGCGCCTGTCGAGCACATGCCCGGCAGGCGCCAATTTGATGCGATGCTACCGATTGCCGCCTCATGAGTGAAAGCTCGCATTACTGGTGAGAAATCTCTGGTCAGGCGCCAATTTGATGCGAGCCGTTGGCGTCGCCTACCGGTGAAAGCCGCCGGCGCTGGCGGGTAATGCGGGAAAGACCATGACAGGTAGATCGGCGGGTCTCGCCGGGATGACAGTGCGTCGTTCCGGCGAGACCCGCTTGTGGTTCGGTATGAAAGCATCCGTCGTCAGCCGAACGCTGGTTTACTCACGCAACAGCGGTCAGCCGCCCTGCAGGAGAAGTCCGCCTTACGCCTCAAGCGAGGGTATGAACTCGCCGGCAGCGTGTTCGGCAGCCCAGTAGCCCGAGACGCGGCCCCACAGTTGGGTGGAACCCGGGGCGACGGACACGTCGTAGTACGGGCCGAAGAGGCCGCCTGCGTCGGAACCGCCGGCGTAGAGGCCTACGATCGGCTTGTAGTCGGACCCGATGACACGCGCATGCTCGTCTACGCGCAGCCCGCCGACGTTGTTGTAGAACGCGAGCTGAGAGCGGAACAGGTAGAACGGCGGCGTCTGAATCTTGCGCAGGTACTGGGCATCCTTCATGAAGTCGGCGTCGAATCCGTCGTCCACGTATCCGTTGAACTTCTCAATCTCCGCGATGGCCGCCTGCGCGTCGATGTCGACGTTGACGAGCAGCTCCTCGAGGGTGTCGGCCTTGTAGACGCGGGGGTTCTCACGCAGGATGGCGGCGTCGATCTCTTCCTGGAATTGGGGAACAGGTTCGCCGACCTCAAAGTAGTTGTGGCGCTTGGTGACAACGCCCTCAGCCATGATCTTGTCCACGAAGTCCTGGTCCACAATCATGAAGATGTGATGCTGCTGGGAGCAGATGTTGCCCGAGGTTGTCCAGTCGGAGATGACCGCCTCGTCGCAGAAGCGTCGGCCCGACTCATTGAAGAAACACGTGTCCGCCTGGTTGACGCCGCAGATGGTGAGGGCGCCTTTGTTGTAGTGACCCGGTAGAATTGGGCTGCAGTAGTTGATGGCCTCGGGATGGAACAGCAGGGCACCGAGCTCCTCGCCCATCATGATGCCGTCGCCCATCTGCGTGCCCATGCCGCCGCGGTTGATAACGCGGTCGTACGAGACGTTCGTGAAGCGCTCGAACATCTCCTTGTTGCAGCCGTAACCGCCGGTGCACAAGTCAACGGCTTTGGCGTTCACCTGGATCACCTCGTCGATGCGGCTCTTGCACTTGAGCCCGCATACGCGGCCTTCGTCATCAGCGAGCAGCCTGTAGGCGCGCTCGTCAAACAGGAACTGGACGCCCAAGCTGAGGGCGTAGCTGTACATGGTATAAATGGCGGTCTTGCCACCATTGGTGCCGTTCTCGTCCTCTTCGTACTTGAGGCGGCCTTCTTTGAAGACGACGCCTTGGTCATCTCGCGTCCAGTCGATGATCTTCTGCGCGTCATCGGCAAAACGGCGCGTCACGATGGCGTTGCTGGCAAAACGGTGATAGTCGACAAGGCTGCGGTACAGCTCGTCGGCTCCTCCCTCGGGAACCTCGCCACAGTTCTCGACGTAGCGGGAGTTGCCGCCAACGCCGTTCTCGGTGTTGACGTCCACGAGGATTGTGATTAGGCCAAGCTCGGCCGCGTGGATAGCGGCGCATAGGCCTGCGGTGCCCGAGCCGGCGACAACGAAGTCGCATTCGTACGTCTCGTTGGGCTCGACGTCGGGGGCCGTCATGTCAAGCGGCTCCTCGGCGGCGCGCGCCGTTGTGGCCAGGCAGGTCATGGAGGCTCCCAGGGCGGCCGCGCCGACCAGCGCCTCGCGACGGGTGATTTCGATGCTCATGGTAGGTTCACCTTTCCGATTTCCCGTAATAGCCGACGTGATGGAACTGACGCTGACCATCGCTTAGTAGAAGCCGACCCAGCCCTTGGGGAGTTCCATGTAGTGGCATCCCACGCATCCCAGCGTGGAGGTGGTCCCATCGACCTTGTGGCAGTCGGAGCAGTCGACCAGCCCGTTGTGGTTGTCATGGACGTTGTACTGGCCCTGCTTGTTGTAGACCGTCACGTCACCGGCAAGCGAGGTCGAGTTGACGATGTCGTCCCAGTTGTGGCAGCTCAGGCAAAACTCGCGTGTGCCAAGAGTGGCGGCCGACTTCTCGGTGGGCGTCGACGTGTCGGTGAGGGCCTTCTGCGCATCGTCGGCGGTCGCTTGAAGGTCGACGCCGAGCTGCTGATGGTACGCCAGAACATTCGCAGTGCCGTCGGCGCCATCACTGTCGTTGGCCTGGCTTGCATTGTCGGCCATTGCGAGCGCCGAGGCACCGAGCGCGCCGACTATCAGCACCGAGACAAGACCGAGCACCAGACGAGAGCGCTTCGTTCCGGCAGGCTTTGAACCCCTTTTCTTCCCCATACTCTCTCCTCCTTGAAACGGATATGCGGACATGGGCTGATTGCCGTTGGCAGGCGCATCTCCGACGCCCGCCGCCCACAAGCACCAAGGTAGGTTGCCCCTGCGTTCTCCGCGAGCCATGTTGCATGGTGTTGTGCTGCGAATGCGCTGCCTAGGTCCGCGTCGCTGACCCACAAACCATGGGGGTTGCCGTCGTTTTGGCAGCTCAGCGCCACATTGATCTGCCATACAGCCGAAAGGCGGGCAAAGCGCGACATTGGGCCTGCCCGTAAGGCTTTTAACGGCCGACGAATCGGTGTGAATGCGATAATAGCCACCGGCAGCTTGGAGGGGAGGAGACGGGCGTTGATGACCGAGGGCGAGCGGGGCGCGATGCGGGGGCTTGGCGCCAGCCATGGGTGTCCGCGTGACCGCGCGTTCCCGCAGGTGGGCGCAGCGCTCATCGTGGGCCTCATGTTCTGGTGGCCATTTTTGCGCAAGTTCGAGTACTCGGCATTGTTCTCGTTGCACGCCAATCCGGCAGACGACATGTGGGGCGCCTACATGCCGACCATGCTTCTGCTCTTCGTCGCGCTTCTTCTTGGCACTGCCTTCCATGGCCGCGTTGAGAAGGTGCTTTGCGAACATAGGCAGACTGCCTGTGGCGTTGCTGCGGCTGCAAGCCTCGGATGGCTGCTTGTCTATGTGGCGCCGCTCGCGGAATCGGTGCTTCCCCAAGCCCAGCCAGCCATCGAGGCGGCGGGATGCGTTCTTTCTGCGCTCGGGTATGCGGCGCTCACGTTGTGCTGGGGCGCAAGTCTTGCTGCAACGCCCGTGCCTCAGGCAGCGGCGGGACTCTCTATTTCCCTCGTCCTGAGCACGCTTACCCAGCTCACGGCCTTTCTTCCAGGCGATATCGTTTTGCTTGCGGTGGCCATCGCGTCCCCGGCGGTTTCTGCTGCTTGCTGGCTTGCCTACAAGGCCCCCGACATACATGCCGAGTCCGCTGCCTGCCTTGCCGGTTCCAGGCACGTGATGCCCCTGGGTGCTCTCGCCATGCTCGGCATCTTCCTCATCGCGGGGCGAGTGGGGGTTGGCCTTCTTTCCTATTCGACGGAATCCATTCCAGGCAACGATCGGCTCTTGACTATTGGGGCAACTGTTCTGTTCGCCCTCTGCCTTATCGTGGTGGCCGCCCGCGCCAACGACTGGGGACGCCTGTTCCAGCTTGTCTGGAGCGTGATGGCGGTCGTGTTCATGGCGGCCATGTTCGCCCTGCTTGCCGACAACTCTGTCGTAGGGCATGTGGCAACGGCGACGCTTTCTGCCGTTCTGACGTGCTTCGAGATGGTGCTGTTCGTGATTCTGGCGATAAGCTCGCGCCTGGCTGGTGTTTCGGGCGTGCTCGCGTTCGGTCTGGCAACGGCGCTCTTTCGCGCATTGCCGCATGGTATGGGCAAGATCTTGGCGCCGTTGCTCATGAGCGCGGGCGCTGAATCGGCTGCGCGCGTCACGTCGTTCGTCATTCCCATCATGCTGTTTATGCTGGTAGTAGCCACCATCGTGTTCATGAACGCGCGCATTATGGGGAAGGTGCATTGGCTGGAGGCCGACGAGGTTCCGGCCGGTTCCGCCCGGCACGCCCAGGCGGGCGACATCGTTGCAAGGGCGGGCCTCACGCCACGCGAGGCGGACGTGCTCTTGCTCATGGGCGAGGGGCGCAGCTACCAACGCATCGCCGACGCGCTCGGCATTTCCCTGGGAACAGTCCAGGGGCACGTGAAATGCATTTACCGCAAGCTTGACGTCCACACCAAACAGGAGGTCATCGAGCTGGTCCATGCAGAGGATCGGCCACACCGCATGAGCTAGCGCGGGTTCGGGGGCGCAGGTTGAGCGGTACCCGGAAGCTTCCTACAGTCCCAGGCCCTCCATAGCGTGCTTCATCTTAAGTGCCCAGCCAAGCTGCTCTCGGATAAAGCCCGGCCAAGCCTCCTCGTTACCTTTTATCTTGTAGCCATCTTTGTAGAAACGTGCGCCTGAAGCCTTCTTGGCGTCGAAAGGAGTGCCTTTAAAGCCGAGCGACTTCTCGAATTCACCGATGTTGTCTATCACCTTGCGGCCGGCCGCTTTATCGTCAGCCGCATAGAACTCAATGCCAATCTTGTCGTGCCGTGCATCTACGCGCAAGGAAAGATGATATGCCGGTGTTCCGCCGTCGAGAATTGTCCAGCTGTCCGTTGTAGGATTGCACAGCTTAAAGGCACCCATGAATTCGGGGACGCTTTGAGCGACCTCGTAATACTTCGTCCAATAGGAGAGCTTCACTCGAGCAAGCTCTGTTAGTCCCTCAGAGAACTTTATAGTCTTGCCCCACTCGTTGGGCTGCTCAACCACGTTGAATCGAGGGGCAGGCTTGGAGCCGCCTATCTGCCAAAGCTCGATCTCCACCAGGAAGAAGCCGAACTCGCTGTCGGTATGCTGGTTCAGCCATTCGATGGCCTGCCGGTGCTCGTCGCGGGCGCGGGCGACAACCCAGATAACGACCTCGGCATCCTTGCCGGCGGCATAGGTAATTACCTTGCCCAGGTGGTCGTGGTTCGTGTCCTCAAGCTGGTTCTCGATGATGACCTTGCGCCCGGTGCCGGACTCCTGGGCGTAAATGTCCACGTTGAACGAGCCAACGGACGACTCGGTCTCGATTAACTCCAACTCGATGCCCACGGCGTCGGAGAGCATCGCCAGGCTGTCGTCTTCGGCCAGCCATTTGGTGAAATCGAGCGCTTCGTGAGGCCAGACCTTCCGGAGGTCGACCTTCTTCAGCTCGTCGAGGTCGTATTTCTTGGCGGGCACGTTTCACACCTTCCTGGTCAAATCACCTGCAAACGCTAGCCGATGAGCTCTCCGTGGCCCCTCTTCAGTGTGTGCGCATCCGGTAGTCTAGGGATTATAACAATATGATCCGGGGCCATTGAGTCGGCATCAGATTGAGACGTCTCCCCGGCGGGATCGAGCGTTGGCATAACCTCCGCCGGCGCACAAAGTTCCCAGCGGCGCCTAGCCCTCGTCCAGCTCCTTGAGCTTGTTGAGGCACCGGTCCAGGAAACCGCTTCGGGCGAAGTTCCCTAGTAACCCGTCGCAGAAGCGATCCTGCCGCACGCAGGTAGTGATGAGCGCACGGACAAGGCGGGAATCGGCGTGTTCGACGTCGCAGGAGTTGAAGCCAGCATCCGATGCCTCGACGCCGTAATGCTTGAGGGTTTCGAAGTAACTCGTGTCGGCAAACCCTTCGAGCTCGTAGAAGTCATCGAGGAAATCGTCCATGCCAACCGTCCCCCAGCGGAAGTCTGCGCTGGTCTCTCTGCTGGCAAGTGTACCTGCGTACTTGGTGAGACTCTCGTACACTGTGGCCTCCTGGCCGATGCCTGTCTATGGAATCGCGCTGAGCATCTTTCTGGCAATGTCCGCGATTCCGCCAATCGTCGTGTATGAATCCGGGTGAGTTCTACAGGCCCTTGATTGCGGACATTATAGCCACACGTCAAACCAGGCGCCCCATGCGCTGGGATATCCGCGCTTGCGGCTTCCCGTTCGTCCGCCTCGTCTCCGGGCAGCTGGTGGGACAGGCCCCCGACCAGTGGCACTGCTAACGGCGGCGAACGAGACCGTCGGCGTGCGCAAGGCTTCGGGGCCACCATACCGCTTGCAAATCCGCCTCACCAGCCCTGCCGGCACTGGCAAGCCCACCAGGTGCCCATCGTCCCCGCCACGCACCTGCCCGACCTTCGGGCGGCGCCTCGCGAAGCGCATGCGGTTTTTCAGCCGCCAGCTGATTCCAGCCGCTGCGGAGCATGGGATAATGGCAGGCAACTACGACCGCACCAAGGAGTGACCATGTCGTTTCTCAGCCGCCTGTTCGGAACCGAGCCGGA
>CAVJGP010000139.1:0-7105 GCA_963648855.1 Alistipes onderdonkii
TTGAGCCGCCGTTGACGTGGCAGTGCTCGCACGCCTTGATTTTGGCCGAATGGCTTGCTGGGGGGCACACGATTTTCCACTGCGCGCATACCTGCGAGTTGCCCGCTTCGGTTGCGCCTACTCGTTTCGAGTTTGTATAGAGCGCCCCTGCGGGTGTCCTGCCTGTTTATGGCGGCTCGGAGATTATCCTTGCGATGCAGGATGCTTGTTTGTTCACATGGCGGCTTCGATATAATACGGACACTGTTGGATATCGATGGGAGAGGTCTGTATGGCTGTTGATCGAGCGAAGGTAGTTGAAATCATCGAGATTATGCGCGAGTCGCTTCAGGCTGATGGCGGCGACATTTCTCTCGTTGACATCTCTGAGGACGGCGTCGTCACGGTCGAGCTTCATGGCTCGTGCGCGACGTGCGCGCTTTCTTCGTATGACCTGTCCATGGGCGTTGAGCGTGTGCTGAAGGAGCGCGTCCCTGGCGTAACCAAGGTCGTCGCCTACGAGGACGACTAAGATGCCGTCCCAAAAGAGGTGCTGGGAGCTTCGGGGCTGCGACGGGATTATGGGCTTGTGTGCGCCCATGTCGGAAGAATGCCCTCATAGCAGGACTGATTGCTATAACCCCTGCCCGAGCGAGTGTCATTACACTTCTTGCTCTCGTCCGACGCATAAGGTGGCCACAGACATCAACCTGATTCTGGATGACACGGTGGATAGGTTTGCTGCCATCAAACAGACCTGCTATATGTGCGAGTTCTTTTTGAAGCACGCGCCGCGAGTCGGCGATGTCGACCGGTCTCAGACGTTTGTGCCGGATGCCGCAGTGAGTGACTCGGAGTCTAGCGTCTCGATTCATTGCTTCTAAATCGGGGAGTTGCCGTGCTCGACACAATCTATCATTCGATCAGCCCGATTGCCTTCTCGATCGGGCCGGTTGACGTGCGCTGGTATGGCCTTGCATACCTCGCAGGTTTCTTTCTGGCGGCTTTGGTCATGTATCGCACTGCCAAGCGATGGAAGTTGCCCTTGAGCATCGATGACGTGTTTGTCCTCATCGTCTTCATCGCGTTCGGGGTGATTGTCGGGGCACGCGCGGCGTACGTTCTCTTCTACAACCTCGACTATTACATCCAGAACCCCTCGCATATTCTGGCGTTCAATGAGGGCGGTATGTCCTTCCACGGGGGATTCGTCGGGGCTGTTGTGGGCGGCTACATCGCCTGTAGGTACCTCAAGCTGTCGTTTGTCACCATGTGCGACCTGGGCGCCATCGCCGCTCCTATAGGCCTGTTCTTTGGGCGCTGCGCGAACTTCATCAACGGCGAACTCTGGGGCAAGCCCACTGATTTGCCTTGGGGCGTCACGTTTGAGAGCGGCGGCGGCATCGCGCGTCATCCCTCGCAGCTCTATGAGGCCATCCTTGAAGGCCTTGTGCTCTTCTGCATCCTATTCGCGCTGTCGAGGAGAGTGCCTGCTCGGCCGCAGGGTACCTTCATCGGTGCGTTCATGCTGTTCTATGGGGTGTTCAGGTTCATCATTGAGTTCGTCCGCCTGCCCGATGCCCAGCTTGGCTATCTCTTTGGTTTTGTGACCATGGGACAGGTGCTCTCGCTGCCGCTCGTTGTGGCGGGCCTCATAATCCTTGTGGTGGCCCGGCGAAAGCAGGTTCCGCAGTATCTGCGGTAAGCTTGTTTGCATTTTGGAATTTGCAAGAAAGCACCATTTTTTGTTCATGAAGCCTTGCTCGGCTTTGTAACATAGGAACGTTATGTCTGGTGTGTTTTGCTCTCTATTCGACGGAACACGCCTCGGTCAATTGAGTCAGGTATTAAGGAGCATGCATGTCCGGACACTCTAAGTGGGCCACCACGAAGCACCGCAAGTTCGCTCAGGACGCAAAGCGCTCTGCGCTGTTCTCCAAGTTCTCCCGCATCATCACCGTTGCCGCCCGTACCGGTGGCGACCCCAACCCTGAGAACAACTTCGCCCTTGCTGCGGCCGTCGAGAAGGCCCGCATGAACTCCATGCCCAAGGACAAGATCGACGCCGCCATCAAGAAGGCCTTCGGTTCCGGCTCCGACGCCGCCAACTACTCCGAGATTACCTACGAGGGCTACGGCCCCGCTGGTGTCGCCGTGTACGTTGAGTGCCTGACGGACAACAAGAACCGTACGGCTGCCGACGTCCGCTCTGCCTTCACGCATGCCGGCGGCTCGCTGGGCACCACCGGCTCGGTGGCCTTCCAGTTCGAGCGCAAGGGCTCCATCGCCGTCGAGAAGGTCATCCACTCCGACGACAAGAAGGTTGCCGACCGCGAGAACGCCGTTGATGAGGATGCCTTCATGATGGCCGTGGCCGAGGCCGAGGGCGAGGATTACGACGACAACGGCGACGAGTGGATCGTCTGGACTGCCTACGACCAGATGCAGAACGTCCACAAGGCGCTTGAGGCCCAGGGCATCGAGGTCAAGGGTAGCGAGCTGACCATGGTTCCCACCACCCCCACCTCTGTGAGCGTTTCCGACGCCAAGAAGGTTCAGCGCCTCATCGACCGTCTTGAGGAGCTCGACGACGTCCAGAGCGTCTACCACACGATGGAGATGACCGACGAGATCGCCGAGGCTCTCGAGGAGGAGTAAATTCCTTCGCAAGCATGGTGAATCTTGAGGCCCCGGGCGTTTGCCTGGGGCCTTTCGCGTACTATGGGCATAAGAACAGGCGGCAGACTCACGTACAAGAGGGGATGGTCCTTTTGAAACGATGGAAAAAGACGTTGACCTCCGTCTTCCTTATCAGCGCCGCGCTGGTGCTCGTGGCGTTTTACGCAGTGGTGTACCTATCGACCCTGCCAGGTTTCGTCAAGGCCCTTCTGAGCATATTGGGCGTCGTCGAGCTGGTTTGTTTGCTGCTGTTCGCAGCCGCTCATATCTACTCGCTGCGCCATGAGTCGGGCGTCTTGGCAGCCGGTCCCGACGGCCGCATCGCCATCGAGTACTCGGCCCTGCGCTCTGTCGCGGCGTATTCCCTGAAAGGCCTGGAGGGCGTCACCGTTCTCAAGGTTGCCCCCAAGGTTGTGAGGAAGGGCGACACGTCCTTCGTCGATTTCAACATCGAGGTCAGTGCCGTCTCGGAGGCCACGATGAGCTCTGCGGCTGCGATGATCCAAAAGTGCGTCAAGGCCAACGTGGAGCCGTTCTGCGAGACTCAGGTGCGCAACGTGAACGTTCATTTCCGCCTTCCCAAGAAGGCTCAGGCAAAGCCCTCGCGCTCCAAGATCAAGGGCCTGCTCGAAGATCTCTCAACTCAGGATTAAGGAAAGGTGGCCGACATGGATTTTCTGAAGCGCAACAAGGGGACCGTTGAAGAGGTTCCCGCCGAGGTCATCGAGGTTGAAGAGGTTGCCGTGGTCGAGTCTGAAGAGACGCCTCAGTCTGTCGAGCCTGTTGCCGACGAGACCGCGGACGTCGAGGAGGGCGACGGGGCGAACTGCGTTGCTCCTGAGGAGCCTGCTGCCGACGTGACCGACGACGCTGCCCCCGAGGAGCCTGAGGTCAGCGCCGACGTGCATGAGGCGCCCGTGGAGATGGAAGAGCCGTGCGGCGAGGTGGACATCGCCGACGAGAGCACGCTTTCCATCGATGGCGGCGTCGTCGAGAAGATCGTCGCGATGACCTGCCGCGATGTCGACGGCGTCTTGCAGCTCAAGGGCAACTTCATCAACTCGCTTGGCGGCCTGCGCGGCAACGACGTCACCAAGGGCGTCTCCGTGGAGATGTTCGGTGAGGACGCCTGCACGGTCAACGTCGCCGTCATTCTTGAGTTCGGAAAGTCCGCCCCCCGCGTGTTCCAGGAGCTGCACGATAAGGTCGCGGCTGCCATCGAGTCGATGACGGGCCTCAAGGTCAATGCCGTCAACGTCCGCGTGACCAACGTCTTGACGCGCGCGGAGGCCGAGGGCAGCAAGCGCAAGGACAAGGCCGAAGCCTAGGCGCCCGCGCCCCCGTAAGAAAGGCTGAAGAGAGATGACCATCCGTCACAGCGTCTCAGTGCTTGCCGGTAGGGCTTGCATGTGGTCGATGACCAGGCTTTTCCATCGCAATGCCTCGACACTGCCTGGCCGTGTGGCCTTGGCCATCGACCCTGATGTCCTGGGGTTTTTGGGCTCTGCTCCCACTGAGGGCAGCCTGGTTGTGTGCGGCACGAACGGTAAGACCACAACCACCAACCTTCTGGCGTACGCCATCCAGGAGTCGGGCAAAGAGGTGGCCTGCAACTGGATAGGCGCCAACATGGCGTCCGGTGTCACGTCGGCCCTGCTGTCGAAGGGTGCGGTGGAATGGGGCGTGTTCGAGAACGACGAGCTTTCGACCATCCATGTGGTGCCCAAGGTCCACCCGAAGGCGTTTCTGCTCCTGAACCTCTTCCGCGACCAGCTCGACCGTTGCGGCGAGATAGACCACGTGCAGGACGTTATCTACCAGGCCTTGGTGGCCTCGCCCGGCACCGAGCTTATCTATACCGCCGACGACCCCCTGTGCCGGGGTATCGCGCGCAAGTTTGAGCAGCAGGGCGGCAAGACCGTTTCGCTGGGCATTCGAGACGACCTCGGGATGGTGCACGAGCGCGTGCGGGGTGGTGCGTTCTGCCAGGTATGCGGCGCGCCGCTCGTCTACGACTTCCGCCATTACGGCCAGCTTGGGCAGTACCGCTGCGCCAAGTGCGACTTTTCGCGCGGCAAGCTGGATTACGCCGCCACCAACGTCAAGGTGGGTCCGGAGGGCGTCGCCTTCGACGTGATCGGGCCTGAGGGCGAGGCGCTCGGCCATCTGCATGCCGCCTGGGGCGGGGTGTACATGGTGTACAACCTCCTCGGTGCCTTCGTCGCCTCTTTGAGGGCCGGCGTGAGCGCCGCACAGTTCCAGAAGACCGTCAACCACTACGACCCCAAGAACGGCAGGCTCCAGCGGTTTGATGTGCTGGGCCGCAAGGTCACGCTTAACCTTGCCAAGAACCCGACTGGCTTCAACCAGAATCTCGCCCTTCTCATGGCCGACGAGGCTCCTAAGGCCGTGTACATCGTCATCAACGATGACTACAACGACGGCAAGGATGTCTCATGGCTTTGGGACGTCGACTTCGAGCGCCTGAACGACATCCCGCAGAAGACGGTGTATGTGGGCGGGCACCGTGCCAACGATATGCAGGTGCGTCTCAAGTACGCGGGGATAGATGCCCAGATAGCCGACAACGTCGCGGCGTTTCTCGACAACGTGAGAAGCTGCCCTGCCGAGTGGGGCGCCTGGGCCCTCACCAACTACTCGGCGCTGTGGCCCGTCAAGGCCGACCTTGAAAGGCTGGGTGAGGCCTTGTGAGCCGCACAATCAGAATCGCGCACCTCTACCCCGAGCTGCTCAACTTGTACGGCGACTCGGGCAACATCATCACCCTGCAGAAACGCTGCGAGTGGCGTGGCATCGCCTGCGAGGTGGTGGAGGTGAACTACGGCCAGCGTCCGAGCTTTACCGACATCGACATCGCCTTTATCGGTGGCGGCAGCGACCGCGAGCAGCGCATCGTTTGCGAGGAGCTGCGCGCGGCGGGACCTGAGATTCAGGCCTACACGCAGGACATGGGCGTCCTTCTCGCCGTCTGCGGCGGCTACCAGCTCCTCGGGCACAGCTATGTGATGGGCGACGAGACGCTTCAGGGGCTCTCCCTCGTCGACATGTATACCGACCGCGGCGAGCCCCGCCTTATCGGCAACGTCATGATTCAGACCGAGCTCTTCGAGACCCCCGTTGTGGGATATGAGAACCATGGCGGGCGCACGCATCTGGGCGAGGGCGTGGAGCCCCTTGGCCGGGTGGTGTGCGGCTTTGGCAACGACGGCGTTTCGGGCTATGAGGGGGTCCTGTCGAAGAACGTGGTGGGCACGTACATCCATGGCCCCCTGCTGCCCAAGAATCCCGATCTTGCCGATTGGCTGCTCTCCCGTGCGCTTGAGCGCAAGGGGCAAGACGCCACGCTGGATCCGCTCGACGACACGCAGGAGCGCGCCGCAAACTCTGTCATGGCAGCCAGGATGAAGGCAGGGGAGGCATAGGTGCCTGCCGAGAATGAGATGACGCGCGCGGCGGCAAGCCCCCTTGACGCATGCGAGCTTTGCCCCCGGCGCTGCCGTGCTGCCCGATCGCAGGGGGCGCGGGGATACTGCGGGGCCGATGACAAGCTGTATGTAGCCCGTGCCGCCCTGCATTTTTGGGAGGAGCCCCCCATCTCGGGCGAGAGGGGGTCGGGCGCCGTCTTCTTCTCCCACTGCACGCTGCGCTGTTGCTTCTGCCAGAACCGCGACATATCCTCGGCGGGCTGGGGAAAGCAGACCTCTATCGAGGGTCTCGTCGACTCTATGCTTGCCTTGCAGGGGCAGGGCGCGCACAACATCAACCTCGTGACGCCGACGCACTATGTGCCGCACATCCGCGCCGCGCTTGCGCAAGCGCGCGCCCGGGGCCTGGCGCTTCCGGTGGTGTATAACACCTCCGCCTATGAGAGAACCCAGACGCTTCGCGCCCTGTCCGACGACGTGCAGGTGTGGCTTCCCGATTACAAGTACGCCTCGCCCTCGCTTGCTGCGAGCCTGAGCGCGGCCGCGAACTACCCCGAGGTGGCGCTCGACGCCATCGCGGAGATGGTGGCTCAGGTGCAGGCGGCGGGCGGCAGGCTCATCGATGACGACGGGATCATGCAACGCGGGGTCATCGTGCGCCACCTCGTGCTGCCCGGACACTTGGACGACTCCTTTGCCGCCCTGCAGCGGCTCTGGCAGCGCTTCGGCAACGACATCGACATCTCCATCATGAACCAGTACACCCCCGTGGCCTCGCCCGTCGAGCTGGCGGCGCACCCTGAGCTGCTGCGCACGCTTGACGAGGAGGACTACGAGGCCGCGCTGGATTTCTCCGACATGCTCGGGTTCGAGAATCTCTGGTGGCAGCAGGGAGGCACGGTGGGGGAGAGCTTCATTCCCGCCTTCGACGGGTCGGGCGTCGACGGGGGCGTTGAGGGGTGATGGCGGTCTTTGGGCCTAGCTGGCGCCCTGGGCGCATG
>CAVJGP010000140.1:0-7089 GCA_963648855.1 Alistipes onderdonkii
GCGCGGCGCGCCTCGATGGCGCGGCCCAGGGTGACCTCGTCGGCGTACTCCAGCTCGCCGCCCACGGGAAGGCCACTCGCCAGGCGGGTGACCTCGATGCCGAGGGGCTTGATGAGCCGCGCCAGGTACGAGGCCGTGGTCTCGCCCTCGATGTCGGGGTTGGTGGCGATGAGCACCTCGCCCACCTGCTCGCTTCCCAGCCGGCCCATGAGCTCGCGGATGTGGAGCTGGTCGGGACCGATGCGCTCCATGGGGTTGATCACGCCGCCGAGCACGTGGTAGAGGCCCTTGTACGCGCCCGTGCGCTCGATGGCGCTCACGTCGCGTGGCTCGGCCACCACGCAGATCTTGGTGGTGTCGCGGCGCGCGTCGGCGCATACCGAGCACACCGAGCCCGTGGCGTAGTTGAAGCAGCGCGGGCAGAAGTGCACCGTGCGCTTCACGTCCATGAGCGCGTCGGCCAGGCGCTGGACGCTTGCCACGTCGGACTGCAGCACGTGATAGGCGATGCGCTGGGCAGACTTGGGACCTATGCCCGGAAGCCTGCCCAGCTCGTCGATGAGGTTGGTGAAGGTCTCGTCGGCCATCGTGGAAGGAGCTTGTTACCAGGCTCTTTAGAACAGGCCGGGGATGTTGAGGCCGCCGGTGATGGCGCCCATGCGCTGGTTGGCCACCTGCGTGGCGTTGTTGGAGGCCTCGTTGACGGCGGCCACGATCATGTCCTGGAGCAGCTCGACGTCCTCGGGGTTGAGGGCCTCAGGATCGATGGTGATGCCGGTGAGCTGGCCGTCACCGGTCATGGTGGCCTTCACCATGCCGCCGCCCGCCGTGGCCTCCACGACGACGTCCTTCAGGCCGTCCTGCACGTCGGCGAGCTGGGCCTGCATCTTCTTGGCCTGCTTGAGCATCTTCTGCATATCCATGGCGAGTTCCTCTCGTGTGACAAGGCGGCCCGAACCGGCCGCCCGGGAGCTTGCAAATCCAAGTCCTCCACTCTACCTGCCCCCTCCCCGCCTGCCCACCCCCAAAACCGCAAGACACGAGAAGAACGTCACGACATCGGGCGCGGGCATCTTCGCGATGAGGGCGGGGGGTGTTCCTAGGACTCCCCGAATACCCACCTCCAAGCAGGAAGGATGCGGATGTCCCCACGAGCACAGGATTGCGTGCCGTATTCGTCGAGGGTGACAATCGTCGCGCGGGCATCGGGAAAGATGCCGAGCGCTTCCTCGAGGGCGAATGTCTCACGCTGCCTCGTGCTCTCGTCGTCCATGTTGAGGCAGACCTGCACAAGGTCGAATGCCGTGCCGAAAGCCTCGTCGCCCCATATGAAGTCGACCTCCTTGCCGCTGGGGAGCTTGAGCATCGAAATCTCCCCACGCCTACCGGTCTGCCTGCGGCGGCGCAGCTCAAGATAGACCGATGTCTCAAGGGCGCGCGTGAGGCCGTCGGTAGTCGCGGGGCTCATGGCATAAAACAGGCCGGTATCGACCGCATATTCCTTGAAGCCGCGCATACGGTTGCGCTGTAGCGAGCGAGAGAAGTCGTAGACGCCATACGAGAGGTGCGCGTCCTCCATAGCGTCGAGCATCTGCGCTATCTTCTCGCGCCCCGGTGAATAGCCAGAGGATGTTCCCTGGTTGTGGGCGCGGCTGATGGAGAAGTCTCGGGCCGACGACGCCACCACGCTGCGGGCCAAGTTCCGCACGAAAGCCGCGTTGGTGTAGCCGTGGCGCTCGACCAGGTCGCGGGCAACGGTGAACTGCACGTATCCCTGAAGCACTTGAACGCGCTCCATCTCCTCAAGGCCACAGACGGCAGGAAACCCGCCCTCAAGAAGGTAGGCTCGGTAGGATTTCTTGAGCTGAGAAGCCACGACCTTAGAGTCAAGCTCTGCAGCCGTCGGCACTGCCTGGCCTTTTGCCTGGAGATACTCCGCAAAACTATACGGCAGCAGCTCATAGGCAATCGAGCGGCCCCTGAACTCCGTCGCTATGTCATCGGAAAGCAGGCGCGACGACGAGCCCGTGAAGTACATCGTCACCTTTTCCGTGTCCACGATTCTGCGCGCGGCAAGCTCCCATGAGGGGACGTCCTGCACCTCGTCGAAGAATATGAACGCGCCTTCGCTGCGGGCCCCGGGATGCAGCTCGTAGAACGTCTCCAGCACCTGCGAGACAATGTCGGCAGGGTAGGGCTTCAGGCGCTCGTCGTCAAAGTTGAAGTAGCAAATGCGGCCCGCAGAAACGCCGCCGTCCAACAGCTCGATGATGGTCTGGTACAGGCGAAACGTCTTTCCGCTGCGACGCATGCCCGTCACGACCTTGACGAGATTGCCCACCTTTGGCTGCAGGGGCTTGCCCAGCGAAAGCCCGCGCGGGACAAGACCCTCGCGCACCGATGGGAGAACCGACTGATGGAAATCCTGGATAAGCAGGCTGATGGTCGATTTGAGTTGAGACATGCGCGCGCCCCTTCATCTGACTCGGCCCCACAAACAGCCAAGATAAAAGGAGTATAGCCAAGACTGTCATTCTGGGTGACAGATTTTGGCGAAAACTGTAATTCTGGGTGACAGTTTTACGTGCGGGCGGGAGTAGAACAGAGGCAAGGAGGGGTCAAACGAGAAGCGCCGCCTGTCCGGGATGGGATGGGCGGCGCTTTGGTGTGGGGCTATCGCTGGGCGAGGGCTACTCGCGAATCACCTTGACAGGCTGGCCGAAGCCGGCCTCGAGGAGCTCGGAGAGCCAGGCGGTGGAGTCGTCGCCCGGCGCAGGCTGGCCGGTAGGCGCGGGCTGCGCGAGGGTGGGAGTCGCCGCGGGCTGCGGGGCAACCGGGGCAGGAGTTGGCGTGGGACGCGGGGCTGCAGGGGCCAGGACGGCCGCAGGCTGCGGGGCCGCAGGCGTGGGGGTCGCCGCGGGGCGCTGGGCGGCGGGCTGCGGGGTCACCGCCGGGCGCGGGGATGCCGCCGACGCGGGCGCGGCCGCAGGTCGCGAGGCTGCCGCAGGCGCGGGGGCCGCTGCCGGGCGTGAGGCCGCCGCAGAAGTGGGAGCCTTCGGGGCGGGGTCGCCCCAAGGCTCGCCGTAGCCGTCGGCCGGCGCGTCGGCGGACACGTCCTGATAGCCGTCGTACATGTCGTCGGGCACGAACTCGTAAGCCGGCGCCTCCACAGCGGGCGCAGGTGCGGTCGCAGGCTGTGCGGCGGGCCGCTGCGCTGCGAACGCCCCTGCGGGCTGCTGGGCGGCAGGCTGGGCGGCACGCGCACCGAAGCCTCCCCCGGCAGCGGGACGCGCCTTGGCGGGCGCCGCTTGCTGCACCGGTGCCTGGGCGGGACGCGGCGCGGCAGCCGGCACTTGCGGTCCCGCGGGCTGCTGGGATGCAGGGGCTTGGGCGGGCGCGGCGGCTCCGGCCTGCCCAGCCGGGGCGCCTGCGGCCTGCACAGCGGGGCGCAAGACCATGCCGGGCGCGACGCTGCCCGTGGCATGCGGGGCCGGAGCCGGGGCATGCGCACCCGGGGCCAGCACCTGCACGTTCACCGGCCTGCCCATGACCGTCTCGGCAGCACGCTTGATGGCGCCCAGCGAGTTGGGACGCTGGAGCTGCTTCACGATGAACTCCGAGCCGCGCGTCTCAACGATGAGGTTTCCGGCGGCGTCGAAGTAGCCCACGGTCTGCTTGAAGAGGGCGGCGACAGGCATGAAGATGGCGGCCGCCTGCTGGGTTATCTGCGCCCATGCGGGGTCGGCGGCGGGCAGGGGTGCCTGCGCGGCGGCGGCGCGAGGAGCAGCGGCAACCGGAGCTGCGGGCTGTTGCGGCGCAGGAGCAGCCTGCGCAAGAGCAGCCTGCCTCTGCGCCACGGCCGCAGCCGGCGCCGCAGGCGCAGCCGACCGACCAGCGGGGGCCTGGCCCCCCATGTCGCCCGCGTTCTGCAGAAACTGGGGGATGGATCCGGCCGCAGCCGCCGCCCCCGACGTCCCAGCCGCCCCGGCAGGCGTCGCAGGCCTCGCCTGCCCCGCAGGCGCACCCATCCCCGCCTGCGCCCCGGCCGCGCCCGCACCCGCCGCCGGCGCGGCCACCACGACCCCGCCGGCCTTGATCGCCGCAAGCTCGGCCTCGAGCGCCTCCACGCGAGCGGCGAGCGCCTCGAGCGACTGGTCGGCGCGGGGGCGGGCCATGCGCGTGAGGGCCACCTCGAAGTCGAGGCGCTCGTCGGCCGAGTAGCGCAGCGTGTCCTCAAGCTTGGCGAGCACGTCGAGGATGTTCGCCAGGCGGTCGGCCCCGCCGAACTTCTCGGCCTGGGCCAGGTACTCCTTGGCGGTGGCCTCGTCCTTGAACGAGCCCGCGCCCGCCGCGGCGGCCACGTACACGTTGCGCATGTGGCGCGTGAAGTCGCACACGTACTGCTTGAAGTCGGCGCCGCGCGCGCTCATCTCGTCCACGCGCGCGAAGCACCCCACCACGTCGCGGGCCGCCACGAGCTCGGCCATGCCGCTCAGCGTGTCATCGGCCACCTCGCCCAGAAGCTCACAGGCGTCCTGGGTGCGCACCGTGCCACGGCCGTGCACCGAGAGCGTCTCCAGCGTGGAGAGGGCGTCGCGCAGGCCGCCCCGGGCATGGCGGGCCACGAGGGCCAGGGCCTCGGCGTCGTACTCGAAGCCCTCCGACTTGCACACGAACTCAAGGCGCTCGGCGATGTCGTCATCGGAGATGCGGTGGAACTCCAGGCGTTGGCAGCGCGAGAGCACCGTCTCGGGAATCTTCTGCGGGTCGGTGGTGCACAGGATGAACACCACGTGGCTCGGCGGCTCCTCCAGGGTCTTGAGCAGGGCGTTGAACGCCGAGCTCGAGAACATGTGGACCTCGTCGATCACGTAGACCTTGTAGCGGCCCATGGTGGGGGCGAAGGCCACGCGGTTGATGATCTCGTCGCGCACGTTGTCCACGCCGGTGCGCGAGGCGGCGTCGAGCTCGTAGACGTCGGGGTGCGTGCCGCGCGCGATGGCCTGGCACTGCTCGCACGTGCCGTCGGGGTGCGGCGTTGCCTGGCCGGCCCCCGCCTCGCACATGAGGGCCTTGGCCAGAAGGCGCGCCGTGGTGGTCTTGCCCGTACCGCGCGGGCCCGTGAAGAGGTAGGCATGGGCCAGGCGCCCGTCGGTCAGGGCGCTCTGCAGGGTCGAGACGATGTGCTTCTGCCCCACCATGCTCTCGAACGTCTGCGGGCGGTATTTGCGGTACAGAGACTCCATGCTGCTCCCCCTAACGGCGGCGAACTACCTCGTGCGCTTGTCCATCCTGCGTGCCAGCACGTCGCCCAGCGACTGGATGACCTGCACGAGCACCACGCACAGCACCACGGACACAACCATGACGTCTACCTTGTAGCGCTGGTAGCCGTAGCGGATGGCGATGTCGCCCAGGCCGCCGGCGCCCACGCAACCGGCCATGGCGGCGTAGCCGAAGAGCGTGATGAAAGTGATGGCCGCGCCGCGCACGAGCGACGGCAGGCTCTCCTTGAGGTACACCTTGCACACGAGCTGCCAGGTGTTGGCGCCGAAGGATTGGCCCGCCTCCACGAGGCCCGCGTCGATGTCGGCCAGGCTCTGCTCCACCATGCGCGCAACGAAGGGGATGGCGCACACGGTGAGCGGCACGATGGCGCCCGGTACGCCCAGCGAGGTGCCGGCGATGAGGCGCGTGAACGGGATGATGCACACGAGCAGGATGATGAAGGGCACCGAGCGCAGGATGTTGACGATCCAGCCGAGCACGGCGTTGAGCACGGGCTTGGGGTGCAGGCCGTTCTTCGCGGTGATGATGAGGATGACGCCCAACGGCACGCCCACCACGTAGGCCAGCAGCACCGAGACGCCGGTCATGACGATGGAGTCGCAGACGCCCTTGGCCATGAGGTCGCCGTAGGTGTCCAAAAACGTCTGGGCGATGGATACGATCTCGTCCATGCTTTAAGCCTCCTTCACGCCGTCGAGGGCGGAGTCGTTGCCGGCCACGATGGAGTCGTAGGCGAGCAGGGCCTTGGTCACGTGGCTCTGGGGGTTCGCGAAGACGTCCTTGGTGGCGCCCTCCTCCACGATGCGCCCGGCGTCGAGCACGGCGATGCGGTTGCAGGCCTTCTGGGCCACGGACAGGGAGTGGGTGATCATCACCATGGTGACGCCCAGCTCCTTGTTGATGTTGCCGAGAAGCTCCAGCACGCCCACGGTGGTGCGGGTGTCCAGGGCGCTCGTGGCCTCGTCGCACAGCATGATCTTGGGGTTGTTGGCCAGGGCGCGCGCGATGGCCACGCGCTGTTGCTGGCCGCCGGAGAGCTGGCTGGGGTAGTGCTTCTCCTTGTCGGCCAGGCCCACCAGCTCAAGCAGCTCGCGGGCGCGCTTCTCGCGCTCGGCCTTGCTGGAAGAGCCGTGCAGCTCCAGGGGGAACGTGACGTTGCCCAGCACGTTGCGCTGCTGGAAGAGGCTGAAGTTCTGGAAGATCATGCCGATGGAGGAGCGCAGCTCAAGCAGCTTCTTGCCGCTGTAGCCCGTGATGTCCTGCCCGTCGATGAGGATGCGTCCCTGCGTGGGGCGCTCCAGCAAATTGATGCAGCGCACGAGGGTGGACTTGCCCGCGCCCGACGAACCGATGATGCCGAAGACGTCGCCGTCGGCGATGGTGAGGTCGATGTCATGCAAGACATGGTGGGGGTTGTCGGTACCCTCCCCAAAGACCTTGTTGAGATGCTCGATCTGAATCATGGTGCTCTCTTCCGTGAATGCCGGGCCGGCCATGGTCTGGCGGCAACGGGGCAACTATACGCGAAAAGGGGCACGGCCGTTACGCCGCGCCCCATTCGTCTAACGAACTAGCAGAAGCTGGTCGGACTCTTGGGCGCGCATGGGCGCCCCGCCGCGGGAATGTCTTAGGCCTGAGCCTGCTCCAGGGCGTCGTTCACGGCCGTGAAGATGGCCTTGGAGGTGACGGAGGCGCCGGAGACAGCGTCCACGCCGTCGGTGCCGTTGGCCTCGACGATCTTCTCAGGCAGCTGCTCGATGGCCTTGGAGCCGATGCCCTGGGTCTCGGAGTTGTCGCCGA
>CAVJGP010000141.1:0-7025 GCA_963648855.1 Alistipes onderdonkii
TGCACCATCGCCGAGCCGCAGCGCAGGCCGGGCATCAGGCAGGGGTAGTTGCCGGCGAACATGCTGCCGGCGTTGTCACCGGCGGCGTAGAGGCCCTCGATGGGGCCGGAGTGGTCGGCCTTCATCGCCTGGGCGTCGCCGTTGATGGACACGCCCTGCATGGTGCACAGCAGAGAGCCGCCCAGCCAGCCGCCGTAGAAGGGAGCGGTGCGCAGCTCGGAGAGGCGCACGGAGGGCTTGCCGAAGTCCTCGTCGTCCTGGGCGTCGAACAGCTCGTTGTAGCGATCGCAGGTGGCCAGGAAGTTCTCCTTGGCCTGGCCCTCGAAGCCCAGCTTGTCGGCAAGCTCGTCGAGGGTGTCGGCCTTCTGGATCAGGCCCTGCTCCTCGTACTGGCCCAGCAGCTTCTCGACCATGCCCTCAACCTGCGACATCGCGGAGCAGCCGATGGTGTGGAAGCGGGTGATGTCGTCGAAGTAGTTGGCGTCGAGGATCTGGGCATACACGCCGCCGGGCTGGTTGCCGGCCGCGTAGAGGATGTCGTTGTAGGGGCTGGACTCGTTGGCGAAGCGCTCGCCGTTGCGGTTGACCTTGAGGAAGGGCTGGGTGCCGGGGTTGTACTGCTTGAGGGTGCCCGGGAACTCGCGGCCGCCGAAGGCCTTCTCATTCACCGCGTAGCCGGCGTCGACGCCGTTGGCCACCAGGCCGCGGTCGAACAGCATGCTCGCGGGCTCCTTGTCCAGAGCGGCGCCGGCCCACACGGCGGCACGGATGCCCTGGCCGCGGTCGCGCGGGGAGGCGTTGGTGCAGGTGATGACGGAGGTGGACTCGGGGTCGAGCTGGCTCATCATGTAGGGGTTGCCGCCGTAGCCGCCGCACGCCAGCAGCACGCCCTTGGCAGCGTTGATCTGGACGAGGGAGCCGGTCAGGACGTTCTGGGCAATGGCGCCGGTCACCTTGCCGTCGGCAACGATGAGCTTGACCAGCGTGGTGTTGAAGCTGACGGCGTAGCCCAGGTTCTGGAGGCACTCGTTGAACACGACGTTGCGGGCCTTCTCAGCGCCGTTGTAGGTGTGCTCCTGCTCCGGGAAGAAGTAGACGGTGTTCTCCTCGTTGCAGGCGTCGGGCCAGTGGGCGGCCTCGCCGCTGGTGAACTTGCACTCGTAGTTGTAGGGCTCGGCCTCCATGTAGCTGGCCACGAAGTCATACAGCTCGGCGGACTCGTTGATCCACATCTTCACGACGGCCTGGTTGCACTTGCCGGAAGCGTAGCGGCTGATCTCGGAGAGCAGCTTCTTGCGGTCCATGGGCTCGCAGCCGGCGGCCTCGGCGAGCTTGCTGTCCACGGCGCCGAACCAGTGGCGGGTGTCCTGCGGGGAGTTGAAGGAGTCGATGGTCAGGAAGTCCAGGCCGTTCTGGGCGGCGTAGAGCGAGGCGGCCATGCCGGCGTTGCCCGCGCCCACGATGAGGATGTCGGTGTCCCAGGTCTCGGAGATCTGGTCGTCGGAGACCTCGGGCTCGGCGCCGAGCCAGTCGGTGTCGGAGCCGGCGTCGAAGACGGGCACCTCGGGCAGGGTCTCGCCCTTGGCCTGGGCCAGGGCCTCCTTCACGGCGTGCATGGCGCCGTAGCAGGTCATGGTGCAGCCGGCGATGACGTCGATCTCGTCGGAGTTGGCCTCGACGAAGGCGGGCTCCAGGGTAGCGGCGAGCTGGCCGCCCACGAAGGAGGTCTCGCCGGACAGGTCAAGCTTGACCTCGGTGATGGCGGAGTCGTCGACGGTGACGGTGGCGGTGATGGTGCCCACGCCCTCGCCGGTGCCCTCATAGGTGCCGGCGGTGTAGCCTGCGGCGTCGGCAAAAGCGGTGGCGGTGCCGGCCAGGGCGGCGGTACCGGCAACGGCGGCAGCGCCGGCCACGAACGTGCGACGATCCATGGAATCAGTCATGTGTCTCCCCTTCAATACGGTTGCGGCCCGTGCGGCCTATCCGCACGCAGCCTATACGCACAAGGCCCGCCGCGTCCCCTAACGGCGTCGCAGGCCTCGCACAACAGGGCCTACCGTACGTCTCAACCCGGGGATGAGAACAATTACCCCGCCGGGGCAAGAAGGCGTGTTTTGCCTGGTAGATGCTGGGTGAGAGGGAGAAATTCAGGTTAGTGGGAGACAAGCGGGCTCGCGCTTGGAAGGGTTGGCCGTAATGCGGCGTCAGACCCTGCGGCTGGGATGCGAGGGATGCCTTGAGCCGAGGTGAGCGTCCGAAGCACGCACACGGCACGCGCCCCAACCCCGCGCCACGCGCGAAGCGAGAATTCACGCAAAAGGGCGGGCGGCTCGCACCCGAACCGCCCGCCCTTCTTGTGCATCTATGTCAGCTAGCGCTACCTGCCGCCAAGGCCGTTACTTTCCCATGCGCGCGCCCACGAGGTCGGCGAGCTCCTGCTTGGAGTGGATGTCGAGCTTGCGGTAGAGGGTGCGGGCGTGCGTGTTGACCGTGCCCACCGACACCGAGAACGCCAGCGCCGCCTCCTGGGCGCTCACGCCCTGCGCGAACACACGCATCACCTCGCGCTCCCGGCGGGTGAGCGCATACTCGCGCCCGATGGCCTCGCACGCAGCCTCGAGCGTGAGGCCCGTCGAGGCCGCGCCCGGCTCCTGTCCCTCGGCCCGCTCCCCCGCCTGCGAGTCTGGGCCCTGCTCGCCCTCGCGCAGGATGCCGCGCGCAAGGCCCCCGTCCATGTTGAGCATGCAGAACACGACAAGGCACATGACCAGGAAGAACCCCGTCGCCAGAAGCATCGCCATGAGGTTGCCGCCCTCAAGCACAAGAGAGCGGCCCCACGGGGTCGCGGCCAGGGCCATCTGCAAGGCGCGCGGCAGCGCCGAGGGCACGAGGAAGGCGAACACGAAGGGCCTGGCCGGGTCGAGGTCGCACTGGTACACGAGCACGAGCACGGTGACGAACGTGGCGACGCGCGCAATGCGCTTGATGATGCGCGCCAGCGCGAAGAGATGGCCGTCTGCCAAGGTCAGCGTCACCGTGATGGCGAAGAACACCACGAGGGCCGCCAGCACCACACCAAAGAGCAGGTCAAGCGGCATGCGCTTCTCAAAGGCGGGGCGACGCGCCATGTAAAACGCAAACGCCGCCATGCCTCCCATGATGGCGAAGGTGAAGACGTCCACAAGCAGGTCGGTGTCCGTCTCGGCGTAGCCCTTGTCGGTGAAGTGCCAGGTGTAGGCAAGCATGCCCGTGACGAAAAGCGAGATGCCCAGCAGCACAAACCAGGGGACGAGCCGTGCGCCCGCCATGCTGTGGACCGGCGGCAGCGCGCCTGCCTGCAGGCCGGTACCAGGCATGCCCTCCCCGGCAGGCGCCTCGCCGCTCGGCTCGCCCGCCGCGCTCGACCTGCGCTGCAGCCACACGGCGAGGAACGCGCCGCCCGACACGGCAAGCCCCAGGGCATGGAAGATGAGACGCCAGGTGAAGCCGTCCACGTCGTCGGTGAGGATGTAGCTCGCAAAGACGGCCGCGAACTGCAGCACCACCTCGGCCTCGATGCCCAGCGTAAACGACTGGCGGCGCGCCTCATAGATCCAGGCGAAAAAGAGGACGCAGAACGCCGCCGCATAGGCGAGGTAGCACAGGGCGCAGAAGAGGGCCGACCCCAGCGTGGCCTCGGAGGGCGGGCACCACAACAGGGCCGCCAGGCCGATCGTGCCCACGGCCGCCGCGCCGCACACGACGCGCCCGTCCTGCGCCCAGACGCGCACCGAGCGCGCCCGCACCGCCATGGCGCAGGCGATGACAAGCGCGCACGCCACAAAGGCCAGGAAGGCAAACGACGCACCCTGCCCAAAGGGAAGATGGGAGAGGCGCGGGAAATACAGGCTCTCGCGGATGTACATCCACAGGAAGGTCCAGCCGACGAAACTCGCGGCGACCACGCGCGCACTCGCCCCGCGCACGCTCGCACCGAGCGCCCCCATCGGACGCTTTGCAACGTTCTCGGCCATCAGACACTCCCTTCTCTGCGCCCCCCAGCGCAGCACCTGAACAGAATAACCTATCCACCTGCCCTTTTGCATGCAATGGTGAAGAGTTTATGAGCCGGCTTGCCCAGAGTTCACCATCGGCTTGAGAAGCGAGGGGCGGGCCATGTGCGTACTGTTTTGACTCGACGGACGGCCGCGATGCACGCAAGGGGCGCAGCGCGGCGCCGACCACTACAGACGCGACGCGGAGCTCGGCGAGATACGCAAGCCCGCGCCGCACGAGCAAGGGGGTACCACATGAGCACGAACGTTTCCCGCAGGAACCTCATCAAGGGCGCTGCCCTGGGCATGATGGGCGCCGCCGGCGCAAGCGCCGCGAGCATCGCCCCAGCGTTTGCCGACGAGGCCTCCCAGAGCTGGGACTACACGGCCGACGTCATCGTCCTGGGCGCAGGCGGCTCGGGTCTGACGGCCGCAGTCAAGGCCGCCGAGGAGGGCGCGAGCGTCATCGTCGTCGAGACCAACTTCGACTGCGGCGGCCACACCTCCGTGTCTGAGGGCTACATCCACATCGGCGGCGGCATCGACCTGCAGGTGGAGAACGGCATCGAGGACTCCATCGACCTGTACTACACCGACCACACCTCCACCGACCTGGTTGTCTCGCGCCTCAACGACCGCAACTACGTGCGCGCCATCGCCGACAACTCGCTTGCCACCTGGGACTTCCTCAAGGACAACGGCGTGCTCGTGCAGGACAAGGCCCCCACGTGGGACGGTGCCTCTGCCCGCAACCCCGACACGCCCACCGGCTCCAACTGCGACTCCGTGCAGCGCCAGACCGCCGCTGACGGCGCCACCGAGGGCTGGGCGAGCTACCGCGGCAAGGCCGAGGGCGGCATCGGCATCACCCGCCCGCTGGAGCGCAAGGCCCGCGAGCTGGGCGTTCAGTTCCTCATGAACTACCACATGGACAAGATCTTCCGCGAGGGCGACTTTGAGGGCCGCGTCACCGGCATCGAGGCCAGCCACACCCCGCACATCATGCCCGGCGCCACCGAGCCTCTCGACCACCTCATGCACGACAACGACATCGAGACCGACGCCGACACCGTGCGCATCGGCGCCAACAAGGGCATCATCATCGCGACCGGCGGCTCCACGGGCAACCTGACCCTGCGCACCGCGTTCGATCCGCGCATGGGACCCGAGTTCGACGGCCTGGCCGGCATGCCCTTCTCCGACCAGGACGGCTCCGGCGAGCTGGCCGCCATGCGCATCGGCGCAAGCCTGGGCGAGATGGCCAACTACAGCCAGCACGGCGGCAACCTCGTGTGCATGTGCGCCCGCGTGGGCTGCCAGTACGGCTACGGCTCGGGTTACACCACCGAGAGCCCCGTGTGGCCGCTCGTCGTGGCCAACGGCGTGGGCGTGGACTTCGAGGGCATGGTGTTCGTGAACATGCTCGGCAAGCGCTTCGGCAACGAGGACACGGGCGCCAAGACCTCGACCGGCACCTCCAAGGCCGGCACGGTCACCAACTCGCTGTACAAGTACAACGACTCCACCTGGGACTGGTTCGACGCGGCCTTCGGCTCCGTCATCATCGACGACCCCGAGGTTGACGGCGACGCCCGCCGCTACGGCGGTCCCATCTGGGCCATCTTCGACCAGGACGAGTGCGACCGCAACGACTGGAACCTCACCCAGGGCGTGGTGGACTACGAGCACGGCTACTGCTTCAAGGCCGACACCCTGGAGGAGCTGGCCGAGAAGGTCGTGAACAAGTACTACGAGCACATCAAGATGGACCCCGAGACCCTCGTGGAGACCATCACCAACTGGAACTCCTACGTCGACGCCGGCGAGGACCCCGAGTTCGGCGTGAAGCAGAACCTCGTGTACAAGGTGGAGAACCCCCCGTTCTACTGCGCTTGGGCCATGCCCAACCTGCACGACACGCACACTGGCCTGCGCGTGAACGCCGAGATGCAGGTAGTCGACATCTTCGGCAACCTCATCGACGGCCTGTACTGCTGCGGTGAGAGCTGTGGCGGCCAGCGCTCCCACGGCCACGGCCGCGTGCTCGTGAGCGCCTTCATCGCCGGCCGCACCGCCGCTGCCGGCGGCTCTGAGGACTCCTCCACCGTCGAGGAGACCTACTACGCCGACTACGACCCCTCCATCACGGCCGACTACGACGCCGCCGCTGAGGAGGCCGCGGCCGACTCCGAGCAGGCCGCAGGCGGCGACGGCACCTACACCGGCACGAGCGAGAACGGCCAGAACGGCCAGATTAAGCTCGAGATTACCGTCGAGGGCGGCGCGCTGACCGGCATCGAGGTCACCGCCCAGGCCGAGACCCCCGACATCGGCGGTGCCGCGCTTCCCACCCTGGTGGAGGAGGCCCTGGCCGCCGGCAGCGCCGACATCGACGCCGTGGCCGGCGCGACCGTCACGAGCCGCGCCTTCTGCGAGGCCCTGACCGTCGCCCTGGGCAAGGCCGGGCTGTAAGGAGCAGGCTGGCTCGCACCGAGAGACGAGCAGCTTGAAGTGAGCGGCCTAAAGACGCCTGAGCAAGGCGTGTAGCAGGCAAAACGAGGAAGGGCCCGACTCCGGAGGCAATCCGGGGCCGGGCCCTTCCTTGGTGTCTGGGGGAAGGTGAGTAGGAGCGGCAAGAAGCTTGCGGGCTTGCGGGTTTGCGGGCTTGCGGGTTTGCGGGCTTGTCGCCTCGCAGCGGGCGCGCCTCCCGCCCCCTCGGTCGAACCTCCCTCGCCTACTCCCAGCCCTCGATAATCCGCGCGATGTCGTCGATGTTCTTCGCGAAGCGAATGCAGCTCTGGCGGGCGGGCGTGGAGAAGCCGTAGTCGATCATCTTGACCAGGAGGGCCTCGAGCTCGTCGTAGTAGCCGCCGATGTTGTAGACGATGCAGGGCACATGCATATGACCCAGAGAGGTGGCCGACATGACCTCGGAGATCTCCTCGAGCGTGCCGTTGCCGCCCGGGAAGGCGATGAAGGCCTGCGACAGCT
>CAVJGP010000142.1:0-7020 GCA_963648855.1 Alistipes onderdonkii
GCAAGCTCGAGTTCAAAAAGGAAGAGGCCGGCAAGAGGGCCGAGGGAGAGTTCTAAGGCACCTCGCGTAGTTTTACCCCGCTCCATGATGCCCCGCAGCGGCTCCTGCCGCTGCGGGGCTCTTTGTGTATGGCGCGAGACGTGCGGCGCAAGACTCCTTCCGGCAGCTTTCATTCAGTTGCCCGCTGATGCAATCCAAGCAGATATTCCTATACTTCGATGCATTTGTAGAGAAACGTCGGGAGGTGCGCCGATGAGCTGGCAGAGCGAGGTCGTGAAGTTTGCGACGGGCGCCATCATCGACGGGATCGATGAGGTGCAGAGCGCGCGCGGCCCGATTCCCGGCAACGCCGGCGGGGCCGGGTACGGCAACGTCATCCTGCGAACCGAGAACGTGCGGGTCGAGGGCCTGAGCGGCAGCGAGACGCTGTGCGAGCTCATCCTCACCGACGCGCAGCTCATCCTCGACATCTACGTGGACGAGGGGGCCCTTCGCCGTCGCCATCGCTATGACTACCTGCCCTTGGGCGAGGTGATGTGCGAGGGCGACGAGCCCTGCGTGAGCGCGGAGAAGCGCTTCCTCTTGGGCTGGAGCCTCAAGGTGGAGTTCAAGTATTCCACGAAGGTCTTCTCCTTCACCTCCGACGAGGAGGCGCAGACGCGGCGCTGGGCGTCGGCCATCTGCAAGCAGGTGTCCCGCATCCGCGAGGCCGCTCTGGAGCGCAAGCACGGCAAACGTCCGCAGCGCGAGCAGCGCTCCTCCACGTCCGGCGGCTCGCGGGCGGGCGCTGATCGTGCGGCTCCCACGCCCTCACCGCAGGCTCAACCGCAGCCGCGCCCTCAGCCTCGAATTGTCGTGGCGAAGTGCCAGGCGTGCCATGCGCCCCTCTCGGGTGCCCAGGGCACCATCACGACCTGCGCGTACTGCGACACCAGGCAGAGCATCGAGTAAGGAGCAGACGTGGCAATCCTTGACGCCATCACCGACTCATTCAGCGGGCTATTTGCCGACCAATGGAAAGACATCATCGTCGCCGGCAAGTTTTGCGAGCACAGCGTGGTGGTGCCCGGCGTGCGCAAGGTGCAACAGAACGAGCGCGGGCGCAACCTGGGCTCGCCAGACGTCATCTCAAACGGCTCCATCATCTTCGTGCCCGAGAACACGGTGGCCTTCGTGTACAGCCGCGCGGGCATCGAGGTCGTCATCGAGCAGTCGGGCGGCTACGAGTACCGCAACGGCGAGTTCAGTATCCTTGACATGCGCAGCATCGAGGAGCAGGGCATCGGCGGCCTTGTGAACGCCGCCGTGGGGCGCGTGGTGTTCTCCGGCATGTCGAGCGAGGAGAAGCGCGTCGCCTTCGTCAACATGCGCGAGGTGCGCGGGCTCAAGTTCGGCACGCGCGGCCCGCTGGTGTACAACGACCTCTTTTACGGCACTGACCTGGAAATTTTTGCCTACGGCACGTTTTCGGTGCAGGTGTGCGACGCCACGCGCTTCCTGTGCGCCTTCGTGCCGGGCAACGTGGTGGACTACTCCTTCGACTCGCCCGGGGCGCGCGCCCAGCTCATCGGCGAGCTGCTGCACTCCTTCACGATGGCGGTCAACTCGCTGTCGCAGACCTGCCGCATCTCGCACCTGCCCTCGCACGCCGACGAGATCGTGAAGCTCATCGCCGCCGGCCCCGCCAACGCGAGCACCTGGGAGGAGCGCTTCGGCCTCAAGCTCGTGTCGCTGGCCATCGAGAACATCGAGTTTTCCGACGAGTCGCGCGAGCTTGTGCGCGAGTTCGCGCAGCGCCGCATGAGCGTGGCCGCCTATGAGGACGTCTCGCGACAGGCGGCAGACATCGCCGCCCAGCAAAGCATCGCCGAGGGCGTGCGCGAGAACGGCTTCGGCGACGCGGGCGGGCTGCTCTTCGGCATGGGGCTGGCCGGAAGCCTCAACCCCCTGAACGCGTCCGTTGCGGTGGGGGCGCAGAACGCGGCGGCCCAGGGGGCGCAGGGGGCGGTCGGGGCGCCGCAGCAGCCCGCGCAGCCGAGCTTCGACGACCAGGTGGAGACGCTCAAGAAGCTCAAGGACCTGCTCGACATGGGCATCCTCACCCAGGAGGAGTTCGACGCCAAGAAGCGCGAGATTCTGGCGCTGTAGGGGGCGGCTTGGCCGGCTACATCTCCTGCACGTAGACGTCGCAGGAGCCGCCCTGGGGCAGGCTCTTGGTCGTCTCGATCTCGAAAGCCTGGCTCTGGCCCTCCTTGGGCCGGGTGATTATCTTGTTGGACGAGGCGACAAACTCGCCTTTCTTGTCGCGCATGATGAGGATGAGGTTTAGCCAATCGCCGCTGAGGCTTCCGTCTTGTGCGCAGGTCACATCGCCCGTGACGCGGCAGTTGCCCAGCGCCCCCGACGCGTCCACGTTGAGGTTGTCCACGCTGTAGACGGGCGCGACCTCGCAGGCCTTGGAGCTGGTCATCGGCGAGTCGGTCAAACTGAACTCGACGCTGGCCGGCTTCTCGCCCACATAGACGAGGTCGCGCGCCCATGCCGAGGTGCCAGGGTTGACAAGCGCGGTGCTTACATCCCTGCTGGTGAGCACCGTGTCGTCTTCGGCGCGCGCCACCACGCTGGCGTGCGAGGAGGTGTAGGCCTCGCTGTCGCTTGTGTTCACGAACTCGATGGCGATGGTCATATAGCCGTCGCTGTCTATCGCCCACAGGGTTTGCCCGAGCTGCAGCCCGCTGGAGGCCTGCGAGGTGTCCGGGGTTGCCGCCGTGGCCGATGCGGCCGGGGCGGAGGTGACGGCGGTGGTTGTAGCGTCCGAGGCGCCCGAGCTGGTGCTGGATGACATGACCGGAGTGGACGCGGCGTCGGATGCCGAGGACTCCGAGGCGGTCGACGCCTTGTCCGAGCTGGCGCCGGTCGATGCGGCGCTTGTGCTGGCTGTGCTGTCGCCCGTGGGGTTCGCGCTCGCGTCTGCGCCCGCTTCGGTTTTGTCGGCCGTGGGCGAGGCGCTCTCGACCTGCTCGTTTGCGTTGGATGATCCGGCGTTTGTATCGGGCGTGGTTTGCGGGGTGTTCACGCTCGCGTCGCCCGTGGCCTGTGAAGTGCTCGCGCTTGCGTCATCTGCAACTTTCGACGTCCCGGTGCCCGCATCATCCGTGGCCTGTGACGTGCTCGTGTCCGCATTATCTCCGACTGGCGACGCACTTGTGCTCGCGCCATCCGCGGCCTGCGATGACGCGTCGCCGGTGCCCTGTGTGTCCGCTGATGAGTCCGCCGACTGACTCGCATCCTCTATCAGGGAGTTTGCTGCCCGGTTACCGCTCGTCGCGCCCGTTTGATCCTCTTCCTGCATGCTCAGGAACCAGCCGACGCCCAGGGCCAGGCACAGCGCCGCAAGGACGACGATCGCGACGATCGTGGCGCGGCCGTGTCCGTGGCTTGCGGGCGTGCTCTCGTTGCCACGTGCCTGAGTGGCCGGGTGCCCTTGCCGTGCGTTCGACCCGCCCTTCTTGCCGCGCGTATCGCCCGATGCCGCAGCCGACCCCGACGTGCTTCGGCGCCCGTCGCCAGCCTCACTTGCCTTGCTTGCCTGCGCGGGCGCCTCGTCCCCGCTGTTCTCCTCGCCCGCAAGCGCGCGTGCCAGGTCTGCCGCCGACTGATAGCGCGCGCTCGGCTCGAAGGCACATGCCCGCTGGGCCACCCGGCGCAGGTGCGCGGGCACGCGTGTCTCGTCTGCCAGGGCGTCGTCGTAGGCGCTGCTCTCCTCGAGGGGCTTCTCGCCTGTCAGCATGTAGCCGAGCAGCCGGCCGATGGAGTACACGTCGGTGCGCTCGTCGGACTGCGCGAAGCCGTACTGCTCGGGCGCGGCGAAGCCGTAGGTGCCCAGCGGCGTGGTGTCGCGCGTACTGTTCTCGCGGTGCATGCGCGCGATGCCCAGGTCGATGAGGTGCGCGCCGTCGGCCGCGATGATGATGTTGTTTGGGGAGAGGTCGCGGTGGAAGATGCCATGCTCGTGCAGGGCCTGCACCGCCTCGCAGATTTGGCCTGTGAGCTGGGTGGTTTCCGCCTCGTCGAGCCTGCCCTTGCCCTGCACGCGGTCTTCCAGCGTCTCGCCGGGCACGTAGTCGTATACCACCACGAAGCAATCGGGCAGCTCGTAGGTGGTCTCCACATTGGGCAGACGGGGGTTGTCGCACTCGGGCAGGGCCGCCCACACGCGGCGGTGCGCCAGCTGCATGGGGATCTTCTTGCGCACGAAGGGGCCGGTTGAGCCGATGCTCACGAGTTCGGTCGTGCCGCCGGGGCCTTGCGCGAGCGTGCGGTCGACGTGGTACATGTCGTCGATGCACATGGCGTGCATGACCTGCCCTTCGTTCAAAAAATGCCTCCTGCCCCGCGAATAGTCGGAAAATGGTATCCCCGCCGGGGGCATCGTTCCTCAGCTGCCGACTGATTATAGCCGCTTGCGGGCCAATCTCTACAACAACGTGAAGCCTGGGGAGCGCGGGGCGAGGGCGCGAGATATGAGTGGTTTGCCAGTCGGTGCCGATTGATCGGCCTTACGCCTTCATCTGCAGCCTGCCGGTTTTGAGGAGGGTGCGCTCGCCTAGGCGGTAGAGCTCGTCGTCGGTCTGCTCGCGGGTGAAGCCGTGCTCGATGCACCAGATGAGGACGGCGTCGCGGCGGTCCTTGCACCACAGGCGCTCCGCCCCGGCAAGGCGCAGGAGCCGCTGTGTTTCGGTGAGGTCGCAGCCCAGGCCGAAGGCGAGCATCACGGCGTTGTCCTTGCCCGGCTTGCTCTTGCCCGCGAAGATGTCGTACACCACGGTGGCGTTGAGGCCCGAGCCCCTCACGACGTCGGCCCGCTTGAGGCCACGGCTCTCGAGCAGCTCGGTGAGATAGCCCGTGAGCTGGTGCGACTTCACCTCGGGCTGCGCCAGGTAGCTCTCTACGCTGCTCGATGCGAGCAACCGCTTGAGTAGGTCCTCGGTGAGAATCTCAGGCGTGCTTTCCTTGGCCGCGGCCGCCTCATCGCGCTTGCCCGTCTCAGCCCCGCTCGCCTGCACGCCCTCATCCGCCTTCGTCATGTCGCCCTCCGTTATCGTGTAATCATCCGCCTGCAGTATAGCCGCCCCGCGCCCGGAAGGATTCAGTTCGGAACTGAGGTATTTCTCAGTTGGTAGCTCCACAATGGCTTTGCTCGTGTCTATCAATTCAGCAGACCTAAGGAGCAGGCACTATGGGTAGCAGCATTTCCAGGAGGTCTTTTCTCACCTTTGCAGGCTTTGCCGCTGCGGCACTTTGTCTTCCGGCGATTGCCCGCGCTTCGTCGAACCTTCCGGCATCGGGAACATGCGGCAAGGATATGAGCTGGGAGATTGACGCCGATGGCAACCTGACCATCTCCGGTTCGGGCAAGATGGACAAGAAGCCGGGTTGGGCCGACTACAGGTACGACATTGTCTCGGTGACGATTAAGTCGGGCGTGGAGACGATAAGCGACAACGCCTTCGAGTACTGCGATGCCTTGGAGAGCGTGAGTCTTCCCGATACGCTCAAGCGAATCGGCGACAGGGCCTTCTACTTCACCGAAAGCCTCGAGGAAATCACCATGCCCGCTTCCCTTGAGAAGATAGGGGAGTATGTCTTCTACGGCAGCGGGCTCACAAAGGCAACCCTGGCGGATGGAACCAAGGAGATTCTCGAGAACGAGTTCTATTGCGCGGAGAACCTGGAGGAAGTCGTCATTCCCGAAGGCATAGAGGAAATCGGATCCCGTGCGTTCTATTGCTGCGAGAGCCTTGAGGAAATCTCGCTTCCGTCGACGCTTGAGGCGTGCGGCGAGTATGTCTTCTACGGGTCCGCCCTCGAAAAGGCGACCATTGCGCAGGGCGCGACGGTTATTCCCGAGAACCTCTTCTACTGCGCCGAGGATTTGGAGGAGGTCACGATACCCGAGGGTATCACTGAAATTGGCGACCGAGCGTTCTACTGCTGCGAGAGCCTTGAGGAGATCGCTCTTCCTGCCAGCCTCGAACAGGTGGGCGAGTATGTGTTTTATGGCTCGGGACTTACGAAGGCCACCCTGGCCGAAGGGGCGAAGACGGTCCCCGCCAACCTCTTCTACTGTGCCGACGACTTGGAAGACGTGGTCATCCCCGATGGCGTGGAATCCATAGGCGAGCGCAGCTTCTACGGGTGCGACCACCTCAAGGAAATCACACTGCCGGCGTCGGTCGCCGCTGTCGATGAGTACGCGTTCTATGGCTGCAGCAAGCTTAAGCAGGTCAACTACTGCGGCACAGTGGACGCCTGGGGTGGCATTGAGATTGAGTATGGCAACGATGATCTGACGGATGCGGCCCTTACCTGCGACTACGTTGGATAAATCGTATAGTTTCTGGCGCGCCTGAGCTGCGCGTGTCGGAACCAACGTGGGTTGCGTAGGGCTGAATGCTGGAGAAAAGGGGCTGGTAGTATGGCGTATCAGGCGAACGCTGCGGTGTCGCGTCGTCACCTTGTGCAGGCTGGGCTTGTGGGCGCGGTGGTGTCTGGCATGGCTGCATGGGGCGCATTGCCCGCGATGGCCGACGAGGCCGCCGAGCAGCCGGCCGAGGGTACCGCAGCTGCCGTTGACCTTGCAGCTCTCAGCAATGACGAGCTGGTGGCGCTTGAGGCGAGGATTGCCCAGGAGAAATCGACTCGCGGGATTAATTCTGCGCCCCTACCTGCGGGTAACTATACGACTGGTATTGATTTTGATGCAGGGACGTACGTTCTTACGCCCACCGATCCTACGGTTGAGTGGGAGGTGTCTCTGTATGTGGATGCCAAGAAGCAGGAAACGAGCGCCCGGTTCGATGACATGTATCTTGACCCTGGTAAATCTGCAACTGTCTCCATGTCTGGCGTGCAGGTTTTATCAATCGATACCGACTGCACCATCGCTCCCTTCGCCAAGCTCACCTTCGGCAAGTCCTCGGACGACGCCGCTGCCCAGACGGCTGCGGATGCATCCCC
>CAVJGP010000143.1:0-6961 GCA_963648855.1 Alistipes onderdonkii
CAGGCCAAGGTGGCCCAAGAGGGGCAGACGCTCAAGATGGGGCAGCTGGACATCCCCGTGCGCTACGTGTACGCGAGCCCTTTGCACCTGCGCCGCGTCTTCCTCAACATCTACAGCAACTGCATCAAGTACAACAAGCCCGCCGGCACCATCACCACGTGCGTCACCTGCAGGCAAGACGAGCCCGGCAAGGCGACCTACCGCTGGGTCATCAGCGACACCGGCATCGGCATGAGCCAGGAGTATCTGGAGCGCATCTTCGAGCCGTTCACGCAGGAGACGGGCACCGGGGCGCGCACGCACTACCAGGGCACGGGCCTGGGCATGTCCATCGTGAAGAAGCTCGTTGAGCGCATGGGCGGCACCATCGAGGTGACGAGCGTCAAGGGCGAGGGTTCGACGTTCACCGTCGAGATTCCCTTCGACGAAGCCCCTGCCCCCGTCAAGCAGGAAAGCCCCAACGAGGAGAAGGCGAGCATCGCCGGCCTCACCGTGCTTCTGGTGGAGGACAACGAGCTCAACCTCGAGATCGGCAAGATGCTCATGGAGGACCAGGGCGCCAAGGTGGTCACGGCCCAGAACGGCGCCGTGGGCGTGGAGACGTTCGAGAACAGCGAGCCGTACACCTACGATGTCATCCTCATGGACGTGATGATGCCTGTGATGGATGGCTTTGAGGCAACGGCCGCCATCCGCGCCTCCGGCAGGCCCGACTCCGACGTGCCCATCGTCGCCACGACGGCCAACGCCTTCGCCGAGGACGAGCAGCACTGCCTCGACGCCGGCATGGACGCCCACCTCCCCAAGCCCCTCGACGCCGCCAAGCTCGTGCAGGTTGTGGGCGGCTGCGCGCAAGCGCGGAAGCTGCGGGAGGCACAGGAAGCGCAAAGCGGCGAGGAGTAGCGAAGGGCGGCGAGGACTAAGAGGGCCGGCCGGGCGACTGGACGCTTGGCGAATACGCATCCATCACGGAAACCTAACGCGTTCAGCGTCACATTTCCACAGTTTGGGGTCGAACTACTGCTAGGGTGAAGAGGAACGAAACTACATCCGCAGAGCACAGAAAGTCGACCCTAGCATATGAAACAATCCAGCCGTCTGAACCTCGCCATCCGCATCGCCTTTTACCTCGTCGGTTTCCTCATCATGACCCTGGGCATCGCCGTGTCGGTCAAGTCCGACCTGGGCGTGAGCCCGGTAAGCTCCATCCCCTACACCATCACCTGCATTTTCGGCCTTGACCTGGGCCTTTCCACCATCGTCTTCCACATCGCGCTCGTCATCCTGCAGGTTGCGCTGCTGCGTCGCGCCTTCAAGGTGAAGAACCTGCTCCAGGTGCCCGTGGGCGTGCTCTTCGGCGCGTTCACCACCTTCTCGGTGAGCGTGCTCGCCTTCATCCCCACCCCCACCGACGTGTGGGCGCAGATTGTGATGATGCTCTTCAGCACCGTGCTCATCGCCTTCGGCATCTTCCTGTACGTGCCGGCCGACTTCATCCCGCTGGCCGGCGAGGGCGCGATGCTTGCCATCGCCCAGCTCACCAAGAAGAAGTTCTCCACCGTCAAGCTCGCCTTCGACATCTCGATGATGGTCGTGTCGCTCGTGACCTGCCTGCTCGTGCTGCACTCGCTGGGCAGCGTGGGCGTGGGCACGGTTATCGCCGCCGTGCTCGTGGGCTCTGAGCTCAAGGTTCTCAACAAGTTCTTCGGCGCCGCCCGCACGCGCATCCTGGCAATCGGCCTGGTAGAGGCCGAGGTTGCTGCCGAGACAGCCGAGGGCCTCACGCCGCTTCAGCAGATTATGCGCCGCGACGTGTACACCGTGAGCGCCGACTCCAGCTATCGCGACGCCCTGCGCTTCCTCTCGGAGAAGAAGATCAGCGGCGCCCCCGTGGTCAACGCCGCCGGCGACCTGGTGGGCTTCATCTCCGACGGCGACATCCTGCGCCGCCTCGCCAGCGAGCACTCCCCCTTCGTGAACGCCGCCGCCTTCGGCAAGACCGACTTCAACGACAAGCTGGCCTCGGTGCTGTCCATCCGCATCTCCGAGATCGCCGTGAAGAACGTCATCACCGTCGACGCCGCCGACGACCTAAGCGAGGTGTGCTACAAGCTGGCCGAGAACCACCTGAAGAAGGCTCCCGTCATGTGCAACGGCCGCATGGTGGGCGTGGTGAACCGCTCCAACATCACCGACTACGCCGCCGGGCTGATCGCGGCGTAAGATGCCATCCGCATACGCGTGCCCTGCGGGATGCCGCCACCGCCGGGGCGCTACTCGTTCATCGAGCCCGTGCGGTAGCCGTCCATGTCGAGGCACACGCGCTGAAAGCCCAGCTCATGCAGGGAGTCGGTGGCACCCAGGTGCATGAAGTCGAAGGCCGGCTCTAGAAGCGGGGACCTCACCTCGACGCGGGCCGTCCGGCCCTGGTCGTGCACGCGCACGCGAACCTGGTCGAACCCCTCGTCGATGAAGAGCTGCTCGGCCTTGTCCACGCGCTCGAGAAGCTCGTTGGAGATGGGGTCGCCGTAGGCGATGCGGCTGGCCAGGCAGGCGAAGGACGGCTTCTTCCAGGTGGGAAGGCCCAGCTCGCGGGAGATGTCACGGATGTCCTTCTTGGTGAGGCCGGCCTCGAGCAGGGGGCTCGCCACGCCGCACTCCTTCACGGCGGCGAAGCCCGGGCGGTAGTCGGACTGGTCGGAGACGTTGGTGCCCTCGGCACAGGCGATGTGCTCCCCGGCGGCGACGATGCCCAGCTCGGCGGCCTTGGCGTCGGCGGCCTGCCCGAGGTGGCCGAAGAGGTCGCGCTTGCACAGGTAGCAGCGGTTCTTGGGGTTCTGGGCGAAGCCCTCCACGGACTCGATGTCATGGGCGATGAGCACGTGCGCCACGCCGAGCTTCTCGCAGAAGGCCACGGCCTCGTCGGTCTCGCGCTGCGGGTACAGGGCGCTGGTCTCGGTGAGGGCGATGACACGGCCGGGCAGCTCCTCGGCCGCCACGGCAAGCAGGAGCGTGGAGTCCACGCCGCCCGAGAAGCACACGGCAAGCGCGCCCAGCTCCCGCAGCGAGGCCCTCAGAGCCTCGAGCTTTGCATGCTGCGCGTCAGACGCCTGAAACTTTGCCATGTCCCTCTCCCGTCTAAAGTCTGTGCCTTCAGCCCAAAAGGGTAGCGTATTTATGCTCCTGCCTGCCCCTCTGGCACAGAGGCATGAAAATCTGCAATAATTCGTCAGTTTCGGATTGTTGTACCGACTCTCTACACTTGTTTAGGAGCCTACCTATGGCACTTACCGCAAAGCAGCGCAAGCAGCTGCGCAGCATGGTCCACACCATGGAGCCCGTCCTCATCGTGGGCAAGTCCAACATCAACGAGGGCCTCATCGCCCAGGCCAACGAGGCCCTCGAGGCCCGCGAGCTCATCAAGTGCTCCGTGCTCGACACCTCCGACCTCACTGCCCGCCAGGCCTGCGACGACCTGTGCGCGCGCACCGGCGCCGAGCCTGTGCAGGTCATCGGCCACAAGTTCTCGATCTACCGCCCCACGCACCGCAAGGACGTCAAGAAGATCGAGCTCGACTAGGCAGACGCACGGCGGCCTTGCGTCGCAGGCGGCACAAGAATCGGCCCGGGGGGGCGCCTCGCCTGTCGGGCCGTTCGTGAGGACGGGCGCGCATGCGCCCACCCCAGAAGGAGCGAGCATGAAGGAAGAGCGCGCAGAGTACATCCAGGCCATCCGCGAGCTTGACGGCGACGCGCAGGGCAGGCAGGCCGCCCTTGCGGCCGTGGCCGCGTCCGACATCTGGGTGCACGGCCAGCCCGCGCGCTTCCCCTACGTGCCCTACCTCTTCAACAAGGCCGACGTGGACTTCCTGCAGAGCACGTGCACGCAGATCCACACCATCCTCTCGAAGGTCATCCGCCGCTACGTGGAGGATCCGGGCTACCGCGACCTCTTCTGCTTCCCGGCCGAGGTGGAGCGCCTGATCCTGCTGCCCTGCGGCTACGACGAGATGCTGCCGATGGGCCGCTTCGACCTGTTCCTCAGCGAGGACGACCTCTCCTTCAAGTTCTGCGAGTTCAACACCGACGGCTCGGGCGCCATGTCGCGCGACCTGGTGCTGGCCCAGGCCCTGGAGCAGACGCCGGCCTTCGCGCGCTTCGCCGCCCACCACAAGGTGGAGCGCTTCGAGCTCTTCGACTCCTGGGTCGAGGCCTTCATGCAGGTGTACCGCTCCGACCGCTTCGCGAGCGCCGAGGTGCCCAACGTCTGCGTGACCGACTTCGCCGAGTCGGGCGTGTTCAGCGACTTCAACCGCTTCATCGAGGCCTTCAAGCGCGCGGGCATCCCGGCGCGCTTCGTGGACGTGCGCGCCTTCGAGTTCGACGGCGAGCGCCTCATCGACCCCTCCGACGGCACGCAGATCCACGCCATCTACCGCCGCTCCGTCACGAGCGAGATCCTGCAGCACCCCGGCGAGTGCGAGGCCCTCATCCGCGCCGTGGAGGCGGGCAAGGTCTGCCTCATCGGCCACTTCCGCACCACCGTCGTGCACTCCAAGATGGTCAACGTGGCGCTCTTCGACGAGCGCACGCGCGCCTTCCTCACGCCCGAGGAGTGCGCCTTCATCGACCGCACGGTGCCCCACACCTTCCGCCTGCGCTCCGACAACCCCGCGCTTAACCTGGCCGACGTGCTCGCGCGCAAGGACGCCTGGATCGTGAAGCCCGAGGACGACTACGGCGCGCATGGCGTCTACCCCGGCGTGGACTTCGCCCAGGATGCCTGGGAGCGCACGGTGCGCGAGAATCTCGACCGGGGCTACATCGCCCAGGAGTTCTACCAGCCGGCCCGCGTTGACGTGGTGCTGCCCGAGCCCGACCCGCAGGGCGAGGCCTGCCGAGTGGAGAGCTGGCAGTCGATGCCGGGCTTCTACCAGTACAACGGCCGTGTCGCGGGCCTGTACTGCCGCCTGGGCCAGGAGGGCGTCATCGCGCTCGACCACGGCGGCCTGTGCTCGTGCAGCTTCAAGGTGGACTGCTAGGTGGCCAAAAAGCGCGGCAAGTCCTTTGCCGACAAGCTGGCCCGCCAGCTCAAGCAGAGCATGGGGGCCTGGTGGAGCGACGAGGGCATCCAGGCCATCAACCAGATAGCGCTGCAAGGCGAGCTGCCCTCGCTTGACGGCGTGGACTTCGCGGGCCTCGTGCTGCGCCCCTGCCTCACCTTCCAGCACGAGATGGCCGTGCGCGACTTCGACGAGCGCGGCAAGGACTTCGACGACCTGTCGCCCTTCGTGTATCCCGAGCTCATGCGCGCCTGGGAGCACTACAGCGTGTGCGTGGAGTTCTCCGAGGGCGCCTCAGGCGTGGCCTTTGACTCCGAGCCGGGCTACATCCAGAGCGTGCCGTTGGCGGGCCTGCAGGAGCTCTTCCCGGGCTGCGTGGCGCTCGACGTGCGCAAGCTCAACGTGTCGCTCTACAACATCGCGGTGGACGTGGTGTTCGTCTACCCCTCCTTCAACGCGCTGGCCGGCCACGTCGCGCTCATGTTCGTGGGCGTCAACCAGAGCTTGGGCTTCACCTTCGCCTACGAGGCGCGCCTCGTGCTTAAGGGCGAGACGTTCGGCGACGCCGCCCGCGAGACAAACCATGTGCTCGACGAGGAACGCTCCCTGTGCCTGGGAGGCCTGGCGGTGGAGCCCTCCGAGGAGTTCTTCAGCGCGCTCGACTCCGAGCCTGAGCTGTTCGCCGTGACCTGGCGCCTGCTGGCAACCCTGTGCTCCGACCGCGTGGAGCTGGTGCACCAGAGCTGGGGCCGCGGCGAGACCCTCAAGGTGCGACCCGCCAAACCCGAAGACCAGCAGGTAGTGCAGGGCGTGCGGGTGGAGGGCGAGGGCGAGAAGGGCGAGGGCGAAGCAAGCGAGGCGGGCGAGGGCGCGGGCGAGGCAGGCGAAGCTTGGGGTGTCGCGGGCGGCGCAGCGGCGGGCGCGGATGGCGCATCCGGCAAGGGCAATGCGCACGCAGGCGCAAGCCCCTCGCTCGCTGCGAGCCTCAAGAACACGCACGACTCTTCGAATGCGGCGAGCGCCACGAGCGATTCCGTCCCTCTCGACGCAGGCGATTCTGGCGCAGCGGATCAGCGATTTGCCGGCGACCTGCCCACGACGGCGGATGCATCCGCACGCACCGCAGGCCACACCGATGACAAATCCGGCGACAGCGACCGGGCGAATCCTCAAGACCTGCCTTCAAACCAGCTCGTCACTGCGCCAGACGGCTCGGGCACTTGCCGATCCGAGGGCCTCACTTCGCAGGACGAGGGCCAAGTCGCTCAGCCCTGCGACCCCTCCGAGCTTGCCCTTCAGCTGGAGCTTCTCCGCGAGGAACTGGAGCACCTGCATGCCGAGCTGGACTCCCAGAAGGCTGCAGCGACCTATCGAGAGGGCCAACTCGCCCAGCAGGCCGCCGAGCTGCGCGAGCAGGTAGCCGCGCTCAGGGTGCGCTCCACGCTCATGGAGACGATGAACCTCCCCGAGACGCCGCTCGAGGCGCTTCAGCTGGCCGAGCGCGCCTTCCCCGACCGCATCATCGTGCTGCCCCGGGCGCGCAAGAGCGCCGAGGAGTTCGTGAAGGGCGACCCCGGCGAGGTGTGGAGCGTGCTTCAGTCTGTGGCCGTGACCCTGCACAGCCTGCTCTTCTGCGAGCGCGAGCGCGGCCTGGCGAACGCCTTCCGCGACCGCACCGGCTACGAGCTGGCCCTTCGCGACGCCAAGGGCGCCAACCGCAACGCCGCCCAGAAGGCCGAGCGCATGGTGATGTACGAGGGCACCCAGCGCGACGCCACCATGCACATCAAGGGCCGCGGCACGCGCAAGGGCGAGAGCCTGCGCGTGCACTTCTTCGTGGACTACGACAAGAAGAAAATCGTCATCGTCCACTGCGGCGAGCACCTCACCACCGACAG
>CAVJGP010000144.1:0-6917 GCA_963648855.1 Alistipes onderdonkii
CGGGCGCCCTCGGCGAGCATGTTGGGCGTGAACATGCGCTTCACCTCGAGCAGGGCGTGGAGCTCGTCGTCCCAGCCGTTCAGAATGCAGGCGCTCAGAAGCTCGGGGCGGTCCTGGATGCCGGGGTCGCTGAGATGCCCGGCGATGCAGCGGGCGCTGGCGGGGTCCTCCTTGGGAAGGCCCGCGTGCCAGAGCATCCGCAGGGCGTGGGCGCTCAGCGGGTAGCCGTCCTTGAGGTTTTGCGTCGAGACGCTCAGGCGCTTGTTGGACCAGCGGGCCACGATGCCGGGCACGGGCTTGAAGTCGGGGTTGAGCATCCAGGCGAACAGCTCCTGCTGGGCGTCATTGCGACCCAGGGCGGCGAGCAGCAGGCGGTAGTCGCGCGGGGCGAGGGCGTCTTGACGCACGAGCTGCCGGACGATCATCTCCGACGAGGGGTCTTCCACAGCCAGGGCCGCGAAGTTGCGCACGCCCTGGCAGTACTGCTCGGCGCGGGCGCGGCGAAGGGCGGGCGTGTCATTGACGAGGCCCAGCTCGCGGCACTTGCCGTCGAGGCCGAAGCCGTGGCGCAGAAGCAGCCGCGCCACCGAGAGGTCGGCCCGCGCGATGGCCTGTGCCAGCGCCCGGCTCGCGAACTCAACCTCGCCCACGCAGGTCAGGAACTCCTCCACGGGGGCGGCGTCACCGCACTCGCAGAGCTGCTCCAGGTGCTCCACCAGCAGCGGCTGCCAGGAGGCGTCCATACCGAACTGCCTGGCAAACGCCCCAAAACGCCCATAGTCGCCGCTGTCCTGCGCCTCAAGCAAAAGGTCGGCGCCGAAGTCGGACGCAAGCACGAGGGGGCCTGCGTCGCGGGGCACGCCGAGCGCGTCCAGGTCCACCACCATGGCGGGGCGGGCATGCACGCTCGGCTCGTCCACGTTGTAACCGTAGGCGTTCGTCCAGCCGTTGAGGTGCACGTACGCCTCGAAGCCGTCGGCCCCGCCCGGCGAGCGCAGCCACCAGCAGGGGTTGTCGCCCTCGACGTTGCGGGCCTCGTCGCTGGCAAAGAGCGCCTGGGCCTGCTGGGCGCTCAGGCTGAACACCATGTCGCGCGTGTCGGCGCAGCCCCGGGCCTCGTACTCGTCGTTGCCGGGGGTCTGCACCCGCTGCTCCACAATGGCGGCGCGCTCCTCGTCGCTGAAGGCGCCGTCGAGAAACGCGCCGCCCATCCAGGCGCGCACCAGGCTCGTCTGCCACTCCGCAGGCTGCGCCGCCGGGTGGTAGGCCATGGCGTCGAGCACGCGCGTCGTGGTCACGAGGGCGCGGCCGCCCTCAAGGCTCAGCACGCGCCACACGAGCGGCCTCCCCGCCCACGAGCCCAGAGCGAACTCGTTGGGGACGACCGTGCTCCCCTGCTCCTGAATGCTTTGGATGGCCATGCGCTGTTCCGCCAATCTAAGAAAACGTGTGCAAGTACGAGGGGACGAGGGTAGCATGCGAGGGCGGCGAAGTCGGGGGCGCACGAATCCAGCACGCGAAACGCAGGCGTGCGGCACACACAGAATCATCACGCGACTACCAGCGCAAATCATAAAAACGAGTCTCTGGACAACAAAAAAACGAACTCTGTGACACCGTAAAAACGAATTGCACGACATCGCAAAAAACGAGGCCCCAAGGCCGACCCCCTCACCGGGAGCGCGACCTTGGGGCCTCGCATTCTCGCAAGCCCAACCGAGCCTGCCCCTCACGCAAGCCCGCTTGAGCCCCGCTTTCACGCAAGCCTGCCTGGGGCAGCCCTGCTCGCCTGCCCTCGCGCAAGCCCGCCCTCGCGCAAGCCCACCTGGGCCCGCTATCCGTGCAAGCCTGCCTGGGGGCAGCCCTGCTCGCCCGCCCTCACGCAAGTCCGCCCTTCTCGCAGCCCCGCCCGGACCTCGCCTTCCCGCAAGCCCCTCGAGCCCGCTTACTCCCCGCTCGTGTGCGCCACGGCGGACAGGTCGGCCTCGAGGCCTTCCAGGGCTGCGAGCTGCTCGCTCACCTCGTCGCTCGGGGGCGTCGTCATGCTCGTCTCGGCCCGGAAGTCGCCCGCAAGCTCGAGCACGCCCTGCGCCGCGTCCACCTTGGCCTGCAGGGCGTCGAGGTCGGCCTGGGCCACCCACTGGGAGCCTGCCGCCACGTCCGAGCCGTCCTCGCTCACGGCCACGCCCGCGAGCAGCTCGTTCGCGGCCGCCACGGCGTCTTCCAGCTGGCCCAGCTCCTCCACGCTCGCCCAGTCCTGGGCCTGCGCGTAGGCCTTGATGGGCTGGTTGTCAAAGGCCACCGTCGGGTTCTGCTCGCCGACCCCGGCCACCACGTCCGACCAGTCCGTCCAGGACGTGAAGTCGCCCTCAGTCTCATCGTTCACCCAGGCGTCGACGGTCGCGGTCGTCCAGCTTTCGCCCGGGTTCACCTTGGCCGCGAAGCCGGCGTTGTAGGTGACCAGGTCCTCGCCCTCATAGCTGTACTGCTCGGTCACGGCCACGTTGAAGCTGGCCGGCTGGGTGTAGAGCCACGAGCCGTCGTCGCCCTGGTAGCGCTCGGTGACCACCACGGAGTAGCGCTGGCCCTCGCGCAGGCAGATCCAGTCGGACTCGTCGGCAATCTTGGCGCGGTGGTAGCCGGCGTAGTCGTACGTCTCGGTGGTGGAATACACCTTGCGCGCGTGCTCGGCGTCGGTGGGCGTGGCCGCCTCGTCGTCGAGCAGGTAGACGTCGAAGGTCACCTCGGTCTTGGGCGCGATCGTCACGCACCACAGGGCGCGCACCGCCATGTCCTGGGAGGCCGTGAAGATGTTCGCACCGCTCACGGGGTCCTTGAACGTGGCCCCGGTGATTGCGTTCACGGGCATATAGTCGTACTGGTCGATGATGCGGCCCGTCGAGGCGCCCACGTTCTGGATGGAGAGGTCGAAATCGAAGGAGACGAGGCTCGTGATGGACTTGTCGTAGTAGGACACCCAGTAGTAGCCCGTGTGGTTGCCGTCGGCGTCGGTGAGGCCCCAGCCGGCGTACTGGCCGTTGGGGAAGTCTTCGGTCTCGGAGCCGAAGGTGTTCTTGACGAGCCATGCGCCGTCGCCCTCGGGCAGGTTGTTCACGCCGTCGCTGAAGTTGGTGCGGCTGAAAGAGTCGTCGTAGCCCACGATGGTCGCGCCGTGGTTCATGGCGGCGTCATCGTCGTAGGTGTACTGCGCCCAGGTGTCGGTGTTGAGGTAGACGCTCGAGGAGACGTCGGAAGGGGTGGTCTGGTCGGCGTGCAGCGCCACCGCCACCGCGCGGCCCCGGTTGAGCTCGCTCTTCACGGCATCGACGCCGGCCTGGTTGAGGCCCTTGTACTCGCCGTTCTCCATGACCCTCGTGTTGGGCAAGGCGTTGCTGCCCGCGAACTCAAAGGCCGACTCCTGCCACAGCGACTCGTCCACGCTCCAATCGCCGTACACCAGGTGAGAGTTGCCGGTGGAGGTGTCGAGCTCCTGGAAGTTGCCCGAGTAGTAGGCCTTGTAGCAGAGGGCGCCCTGCGCGCGCCACTCGGCGATGCTCTCGTCCGTGGGGTTGTCGATGGTGAAGTCGGCAGGCTCCCCGTCAACATCGAGGCCCCTCACCACCCACGTGACAGAGCCCTGCTTGTTCTGATAGGGCGCCTGAGACTCCAGCGCGGGGCCGATGCCAGCCGCGAAGGCGCTCGAGACGAGGGTGAACGAGCCGCCCATGCCAAGGCCGTCGTTGACGTCCTGGCTGTCGGACTGGTAGCCCTCCCCCGCCTGGGCGTCGCCCGCCACGCTCGCCGGCACGCCGCCCCGCGCGAAGACGAGGGCGGACACCGCCAGCTCGGACAGGTCGATGTCGGGCAGGTCGATGCCCTGCGCCTTGGCCTCGGAGAGGATGCTCGTCTCGCTGGCCGCGATGGACGCGAACGACCAGCAGGTGTTCCAGGGCGACTGGTTCTTCTGCGAGGTCACCACACCCAGCTCGCGCAGGTCGAGGCGCGAGCCCACCTGGGTACCGCTCGCAAGCGCGAGGTCGTCGGCGAGGGTGGAGCTAGAGGAGGCGGACGAGGAGGGCTGGGCGGTTGCCTGCGCGTCCGAGGCGGCAGCGGCCTGGTCGGCCGCCTCGCCGGGCTGGGCGTCGTCGGCCTGGTCGGCGGTGGCGACGCCCCGGGCGTCCGCGCCCGCGCCCGCCTGCGAGACGTCGGCGGTGGCCGCCACCTGCGCGTCCGCGCCCTCGGCGAGGGCGGGCGCAGCGGCGCCGGCCGCGCACGCCCCGGCCGCCAGCCCCAACGAGAGGCCGGCCACCACGGCCCACCGGGTAATGTTCGGAAGCATCCTCTGAGCGATCATGTTGAACCTGCCTTTCAGCCCGTCCCCGCAAGGATCACCGGGCAACCTGTCTCCCCCAGACGCGCAGCAACCTGCGCATGGTTTAAGCTAGCCTACAGCAAACACGCCGCAGGTCAGCCCGTAAAGCGAGAAGAATTCGACCGACTTTTACACGCGCCACCGGGCACATCGCAGAGGCCCCGAGAGGCGCAACCCTAAGGCCGCAGCGCTGTGATGGGGAACACGTACACGTCGTGGGCGGCGTCGTGGCGGCAGAAGGGCGAGGTGGCGGTGAGGACGGCGCAGAACTCGGGCTCGGGGTTGCGCGCCGCAGGGTTCGACGCCACCTTCTTGCGCAGCCGCGCCAGGTTCTCGATGCCGTCGGGCACCTTCGCCTCGCCGAGCTTTATCTCCAGGGCGGCCCAGCGCCCGTCGCGCAGCTCGATGATCACGTCAACCTCGAGGCCGTCGGAGTCCCCGTAATAGTGCAGGCTGCTGCCGGTCGTCCCCGGCAGGCACGAGGCGTAAACCCGCAGGTCATGCACGCAGAGCGACTCGAAGAGAAGTCCGAAGGTCTGCCCGTCGGCCAGGAGCCGCCCCGGGCCCATGCCCAGCTCAGCGGCGGGGATTGAGGGGTCGGCGAAGTAGCGCTTGGGCTTGGTCCTCAGGCGCGACTTCGACCGGACGGGGGCGTCCCAGCCGGGCAGCTCCTCCACCACGTACATGTCGGCGAGCAGGCCAAGGTAGAAGGCGACGGTCGAAGCCGCAGGGCGGGCCCCCTCGTCTCCCAGCGAGGCGTCCTCGGCGATCGTCTTGAGGGTGGCCGACGTGGCGACGTTGCGCGCAAGCGAGGCGACGATGCGCCGCGCCGTGGCGGAAACGCCGCCCTTCTTGGGCACGCTCACCTCGTACATGGCGTCGAGATACTGCTCCACCACCTCGGCGGCCGTCTGGGGGCCGTCGCCGACAAGGGCCGGCCAGCCACCGCAGCATATCGCGTCGGCAAGCGCGGCGAGCGACGTCTCGCATGCGGACGGCTCGAACGCATGGTCGAACAGGCCGGACAGCGACACCGCGCCCGTCGAGAGTCCGCGCTCCCACAGCGTCATGGTGCTCATGTCGAGCCGGGCGATTCGGCCCGCGCCGCTATGGGTGACGGAGTCCTTCGCCGGCGTGGACGACCCGGCGAGGATGAACATCCCCCGCTCGCCGCCCGCCGCATCCACCGCGCGGCGCGTGGCGTCCCACACCGAGGGCACCTCCTGCCACTCGTCCACGACGTGCGGGCGCGCGCCCTGCAGGGCGAGGCTCGTGTCGGCCTCGACGAGCGTTTTAATGTTCGGGTCGTCCAGGTGCACGACGCTCTCCCCGAAGGCGAGCGCCGTCCACGACTTGCCGCACCACTTCGGCCCGCGCACCTCGACCGCCCCGAAGGTGCCCAAGGCCCTGCGCAGCCGCTCATCGATGATGCGCGGGCGATACGCCGCAGGCTTTTCTGTCCCGTACTCAAGCATAGAGGCACCACCATCTTTACCAGGCCATACTATATTTTCGAGGAAAATCATACTGCATTTTCGAGGAAATCTGCGCTATGTTTTCGAGGAGTTTCACGCTGTGTTTTCGAAGAAATGGGCGTTGGAGCCGCATTGCTCCCGCCTGCGGCACGTAGCGGCACAACCCCAGCGCGCCCTGCGGTCCACCCGCGGGGCGCGCCCTTCTTTCACCAGCCCAACGCCATATCGCCGCCCTGTGCAGACGCCAACCGAGCCTTGCACCACAGGCAAACCTACACTGCCAGTCAAATAAGCATCAAATAGCAAGCAAATGAGATTCGCGCGCACTCAGCCAGCAAAACACCTGGTAAACCACCTGTTGTCCTACACAGACACCATCATGCACGGCAATCTGCGGTTTACGGAGCAAATAAGAATCCCGTAGCGGTGCGGCCAACAACGCAAGACCCTGGCTTTGCGGCGCAGCGCCCTTCCAAGCTTGCCTTAGAAGGGCTTGACCCATACGGTATGAAGTTTGCACCCTGTTTTGGGTGAAGAATACACCCATAAAGCGATGACATTTGCACCGTCGAGGGAACTGCAAGCGCTCGCGCACCCCCTGCCCCGGACTCTCGCGAGGCCCTGGGGCGGGCGGGGTGAAAAATCTTTTTCAGCCACTCTTAAAGTTGTCCGCTGCGTGGCTATCATGGCGGCATCTAGGTCGATCCGACAGATGGGGGCGGTATGAGACGGACAAGCAAGTCAGCGCGGCTTGGGCACCAAGCGATTGCCGGGGTGGCGCTTGCGGCGTTGCTGGCATGGGTGCCTTTCGGGATGGCCGCGCAGGCGCCCGCGTATGCGGACGAGCCAGAGGCGCAGGCGGCCGCCGACGAGGGCCTCGTGGCGGAAGATGGCGTCACGTTCGATGACGTCGCGCCCGAGGAGGAGGCACTCGCCACGAGCGAGGGCGACGCGCTCCTTGCCGACGAGGGCACGGGCGCGACCGACGAGGCCGACCCCCTCGCCGGCACCGACGGCACGCTCGCCGACGGCACCGATGTCGCGCCCCTCCCCGACGCCGCCGCGCTCTC
>CAVJGP010000145.1:0-6874 GCA_963648855.1 Alistipes onderdonkii
CGGCTTGTTGGGTGTGGTACCGTGTGCGGGAGCGGAATCGGGCAGCACGAGGGGGGCGGACATGGGGGAGTTGGGGCGGGTTGTGAGGCTGGGGGCGGCGCTGGCGTTGCAGCTGTTGGCCTTGTGGGGGACGGGGATGTTTTGGTACTTCCGCACCTCCGACCCTGCCGCCGACCCTTTGCCTGCCGTTGGGATGGTCGTGATGTGCGCCAGCTTGCTGGGGCTGGGCCTGGCGTCTGTGAGCAGCGCCACGTTGGGGCGCCACGCGCGTACGTGCAGCACGGCGGCGTGCGTGGCGGCGCCGTGCTCGGCCTTGGTGGTGCTTGCCGGCGGGGGATTCACGCAGACGGGCGATTCCGTGGGGCTTGTGCTGGCTGTGCTGTGTTGCCTGGTGTCGTGGGTGTGCAACGCGTTCTCGCTGCTCGCAAGTGCCGGGGCGCTCACGAGCCTGGGGCTGCCCGCGCGCATTGCGGCGGTGGTGTGCGCGGCGGTGTGCGCGGTGGCGCCGCGCAGCTTGGCGCGTCTTGCGGTCGACGCGGGTCAGGGCGTCGTGCTGTTCGCCGTCTCGATGGTGATGTGCGCCGCAGCCTGCGCCCTTGCGCGACGCGAGTCCTGCGCGCTTTTCGAGCGCACCACCCAGGCAAGCGAGGCGCCTGCCGACGTGCAGTTGACGCAGCCGGCCACCTTCCTGCCCTTGGGGCACGGCCTCTACCTGCTCTTGGGCGTCTTCGGCTTCGCTGCGGGCATGAGCTTCTTCTTCGGCATCGACGCCGACTTCGCCCATGTCAGCGCCCTCTCCATCGCCCCGCTCGTGCTCATTGCCCTCGTCGGCCTCAAGGTACGCTCGCGCGTGAGCCTCGACGCCCTGCACATGGCGTCGTTCGTCATCGCGGCGGGGGCGTTTCTCTCCATCGGGTTTGTGTGGGACGAGAGCATCGTGGTGAGCGGGGCCCTCTTCGGCGCGGCCGAGGCCTGCTTCTACGTGCTCATGTTCACGCTGCTCGCGGCCATCGCACAGCGCAACGAGCGCAACGCCGCAGTCGTCTTCGGCTGGGGTCTGGGACTCTTCGCCTTCGGCTGGGGCGTGTGCGGCTCGGGCTTCAACTTCCTGGCACACATCTTCATCTTCCAGGTGCCGACCCTGGTGTTTCCCCTGGCCTGGGCCTTCATCGCCTTCAACGCGTGGTTTCTCCACGGCTTCAGCCTCGACACCGCCGTGGCGGGCATCGAGGAGACGCGCGATGTTGTGGTGCTGGGGACGCGCTATGGGCTGTGGCCCGATGGGCAGGCCGAGGACGGGCTGCCCTCGGAGGGGCGGGGTGCGTCGTCAGACTCCGGTCGCGGCGCCGACTCCTGGCCCGCAGGGCGCCTGGGCGGCGATTCCTCGTACTCAGGGCGACGGGCGGGGGCTGCGGGTGTCGCGGGCGCACCGTCGTCCTCGGGGATCGCCACCGACCCACGACGCGCGGGAGGCCCCGGCGCATCCGCATCCGCATCGGCAGGGCGGCAGGGCGTCTCTCTAGACGGCGCGGGAGCACCGACGGCTGCGGCGCTGCCTTCCATCGAGGAGCGCATCGCCGGCCTTGCCCAGGCAGCCGGTCTCACCGGCCGCGAGCGCGAGGTGTTTGACCTGCTTGCCCGCGGGCGCAACGCCCACTACCTGCAGGAACAGCTCGGCATCTCGCGCAACACCGCCAAGACCCACATCGCCCACATCTACACCAAGCTCGGCGTCCACTCCCAGCAGGAGCTCATCGACCTGCTTGAGCAAAGCGCCTCCTGAGCGCCCTATCGAAAGGAACCCGTCCATGAGCGATGAACTTCGCATCCGCCCCACTGAGCCTGCTGATGTGCCGGCCGTCCTTGCCATCTACGACACCGCCCGCGCCTTCATGGCGCAAAACGGCAACCCCACGCAGTGGGCGGGGGCCTACCCGGGCCGGGCCGACGTCTTGGGCGACATCGAGCAGGGCTGCGGCTACGTGGTGGAGCACGAGGGGCGCGTCGTGGGCGCCTTCGCGTTCATCATTGGCGACGACCCCACCTACCAGGTGATTGAGGACGGCGCCTGGGGCTTCGACGACGCGTACGGCACCATCCATCGCATCGCCTCCGACGGCAGCGTGCGCGGCGTGGCGCGCGCGTGCTTCGACTTCTGCTCGCGCGCGATCGACCACCTGCGCATCGACACGCACCTCGACAACGCGCCCATGCGCGCCGCCGTGGTCAAGTTCGGCTTCGTGCCGCGCGGTACCATCTACTGCGAGGACGGCACGCCCCGCATCGCCTTCGACTGGCACCGCCAAGACGCCTGAGATGTGTAAGGCCGGCCGGGGACATCCCCCGACCGGCCTTACGACGTGCATATCAGTTCAACCGGCGCCTATGCGACCGTGCCGCCTGCGCCTTGCCTCTTAGCTCTTAGACCAGCTTGCCCTCGAGGTACTGGCCCACGGACTTGCCGCACTCGCGGCCCAGGATGGTGGCGATGCCCACCGACACGCCGTAGCACGGCGAGAAGTAGTCCCAGCCGAAGCGCCCGCCCGTGGTGTTGCCCGAGGCGAAGAGGCCCTTGATGGGCATCCAGTCGGCGCCCAGGACGCGCTGGTCGGCGTCGACGTACACGCCGCCCAGGGTCACGAGGAAGGTGCCCAGGCTCATGTTGTTGGAGTCGACCTCGATGTAGAACGGGCCCTGCTCGATGGGGAAGAGGAAGGTCTCGTCGCGGCCGAACTCGGAGTCGGCGCCGGCGGCCACGCACTCGTTCCAGCTCTCCACGCTCGCCTTGATGTTGGCGGCGACCTTCTCGTCCACGCCCAGGGCCTCGATGACCTCTTCGATGGTGTCGCCAGCGTACCAGGTGGAGGCGCTGGTCTCGTCGTAGTAGCCCTCGCCCTTCACCGCGTAGGCGGCGTCGAGCACGTCGCGCACGGCCTGCACGTTGGCCGCGGTGGGGTTGTAGGAGCCGTGCGAGGCGGGCACGTACTGCAGGTAGTCGGTGAGCTTGTCATCGAACACGGCGTAGAAGAGGCTGCGGTTGCGGCTCATGAGCGGACGCGAGCGGATCTCGATGGGGCCCCAGCACTCGTTGTAGAAGCGACGGCCCGTGTAGTCGAGGTGGATGCCCTGCGGCTGGGCGAGCATGGGCACGAGGGCCGGCGAGCCGTTCTGCCAGGAGGCGCGGCCGTCCATGGTGGCGGGGTTGGACTCGATGTGCGCGCCCTCCCAGTAGGCCATCTTGATGCCGTCGCCGGTGCGATCCATGCCCATGGGGTTGAACGTGTCGTTCTCCTGCAGCACGTCGATCAGGTCGGGCAGCAGGTCGGCGCACATCTCGGCGTCGCCGCCGAAGCCGCCCGTGGCCAGGATGACGGCCTTGCAGTTGACCTGGATGTACTCCTCGGTCTCCACGTTCTGGGCGATGACGCCGGTCACGGCGCCGTCCTCGTCGGTCACGAGCTGCACGCCGGCGTAGCCGTAGAGGAAGTGGGTGTCCTCGTTGGCTGCCTCAGCGGCCTCGCCGCCATAAATCACGGCGTAGGTGTCGTCGAAGCGCACGGTGGTGCAGTAGAACTTGAAGGGGCCCACCTCGGTCTGGATGTTGGGGCGCTCGTCGTTGGCGGGGTCGAACACCAGGGCGGTCTCGTCGCCCGTGGTCTCGCCGTTGGTCTTGGCCTCCCACCAGTCGATGGTGTCGCCGCCCTTGGCATACTTCATGATGAGGCCGGGGTTGGCGGCGTTGGCGCAGTTGAGCATCCAGTTGTTGTAGAACTCCACCACGTCGTAGCCATTGCCGCCGCCGTAGGTCTCGGAGAGCTTGGAGTTGATGTGGCCGCAGTCGTGGCCGGTGGTGCGGAAGGCGTCCTTGGTCTGCTTCTCGAGGGCGACGACGGAGTAGCCCTCCTCGGAGAGCTCCACGGCGGCGGTGCCGCCGGCGTGGCCCAGGCCCATGACGCACACGTCGGCCTCATAGGTCTGCGTGATGAGGTCGGAGGAGATGGCCTCGGGCTTCACGCGCCACGAGGAGCTGGAGTACACGTTGCCTGCGATCTGGGTGTAGGTGGCCTCGTCTGCCTGGGCGGCGGTGCCGGAGATGCCCAGCACGCTTGCGGCCATGCCGGCTGCGCTTGCACTCTTGATGAGGTCACGGCGGGAGATGCTGTCCATTGCGTTGTCCTTTCCTGCGTGTGCCGCGTGTCTGCGGCCCTGTACGCCCCGACGCGCCAACCGCGCCGGCTGAGGCACACAGTAGGCCCCCCCGCCGCCCGACCGCGACACGCTGCCGGTGTGACGGGATGCGACGAGGCTCGTCACGCCGGTGGTATGATGACATTGAAATGCCTGGTAGATAGGTATATTTGAGATGTGCGGCACTGTGGGGATGAGAAGTGCTGCCGCCATGCGCCGCAAGGGGGGTGGCATGGGGCGGTCGCCGTTGCGCGCCATGGCGGAGTTGCAAGGGAGTGTTCCTATAGCCCTGCCAAGGGCTCGGGGGAATAAAACCACGGATCCTTTCCCTTTTGCATAGGCGTCGAGGGCCTCTCGTGCATGCGCAGGCAAGGTCTTGAGGGAGGGAGCGGGGCAATGCGGCGGGCAAGATGGGCCAAAGCGAGTGGGCGCGGGGCGATGCGGGGAGATACTGCCGCGGAATCGGGGTTCTCCTACCATTGATTTTCGCAGACGTATCGCTCTGACGGGGCTGAACGGCTTGTAAGGCCAATTCAGCACCCGTTTTGCGCGGCATTTTGCCGCCTCGACGTCGCCAACGGGCCGGATTTTGCCCGATAAGAGCGGGGCTCTCGATTGTTGATGGTAGGAGAACCCCGATTTCGCGGCAACATCCCGGCAAAACGGCGCACGGGCAAACGGCGGGCAAGGCGCGGTATGCAGATTCCCTGCCAGAACCGACCGCGCGCCGCATGTGGTGCGTTCGCGCTGCGGGGCGAGCTGCGTTGGGAACAGGGGCCGCGCGCAGGCACCCGGAAGGGTTGCCGAGAGGGCCACCCAAACACATGCCTCTTCGTCAAGAAATGAATAAGGGGCTCCTTAGAGCCCGCCTTGAACTGTAATGGGCGGGCTTGCATGCGCGGATTGCCTGCCTTGCCCGGCGACTTGCGGATGATTTGCAGACATCCGGCGTTGCGGACGCTTGTGTGCGGGAGTTTAGGTATATTGCTTGCGAGCGACTTGCATGGGTTCGGGTGGCGTTACACCGCGAACCTGGTCAGGACCGGGAGGTAGCAGCCATAAGCGGCCTCTAGCGGGTACCCGAACCTATGCAAGTCGCTTTTTTTGTTGCGGAACCTCGTCCGCTGCGTTCCACAGGCGCTCATGTACTCCAGTACACATCGCACCTGTGCGCCTTGCGGACGAGAACCCGCTTTTAGAGGAGTTGCGGAACCTCGTCCGCTGCGTTCTCGGGAGGCTAGAGTACTCCAGTACACGTCGCCTCCCGACGCCTTGCGGACGAGAACCCGCTTTTAGAGGAGTCGCGGAACCTGACGCGCAACGTTCCTGCTTATCAATTTTATCGATGGCCAAAGGCTAAATCTATGAATGACCGGGGGCCTTGAAACGGGGTGGGACTCGTGGTTATATACGGTGCCACGCACAAACGGTGCGTTGAGAGAAGTCGAACGCACTTACCCACCCCCTAAAACACAAGCACACGTCATTCGAAAGGAAGCCATCATGCCCCAGCTGACTCGCCGCAACTTCATCGGTTCCGCCGCCGCCCTGGCCGCCCTGGCCGCCGTGGGCGCCAACGTGGCCTTCGCCTCCCCTGAGGACCCGGCCGATCCCGCCTACCAGTTCGAGGACGCCGACGAGGTCACCATCGCCGACGACAAGAAGATCAACGTCGGCGCTTCCCCCACGCCCCACGCTGAGATCCTCAACGGCCCGGTGAAGGAGATCCTGGAGGAGCAGGGCTACGAGCTCACCGTCACCGAGTTCACCGACTACATCCTGCCCAACACCGCCACCGAGCAGGGCGAGATCGACGCCAACTACTTCCAGCACGGCCCCTACCTGCAGAGCTTCAACGAGGAGAACGGCACCCACCTCGTGCCTGTGGCCGCCGTGCACTACGAGCCCTTCGGCATCTACCCCGGCAACGTCGCCACGCTCGACGATGTGACCGACGGCTCCAAGGTTGCCGTTCCCAACGACACCACCAACGAGGCCCGCGCGCTGCTGCTGCTCGAGCAGGAGGGTCTGCTGAAGCTCAAGGCCGACGCCGGCGTCACCGCCACCACCAACGACATCGAGGAGAACCCCAAGAATCTCGAGTTCGTCGAGCTTGAGGCTGCCAACATCCCCAACGCCCTGCCCGACGTGGCCATCGCCTGCATCAACGGCAACTACGCCCTCGACGCCGGCTACACCATCGCCGACGCCCTGGCCATCGAGGCCGCCGACGGCGTTGCCGCCAAGACCTACTCCAACCTGCTCGTCGTGCACGCCGGCAACTCCGACGTCGCCAAGATCCAGGCTCTGAAGGACGCCCTGCTGTCCGAGAAGACCTACAACTACATCCTCGACACCTTCGAGGGCGCCGTCCAGCCCGCCTTCACCATCGGCGACGAGGCCGCCGAGGGCGACGCTGCCGCTGCCGGCTCCTACAAGGACGGCGAGTACACCGCCGAGGGCAAGGGCATCGGCGGCAAGGTGCCCGTGACCGTCACCATCAAGGACGGCAAGATCTCCGACGTCACCGTGGGCGACAACTCCGAGACCCAGGGCATCGGCTCCAAGGCCATCGAGCAGCTGCCCGCCAAGATCGTCGAGGCCAACGGCACCGAGGGCGTCGACGCCGTGTCCGGCGCCTCCGTCACCTCCAAGGCCATCTTCACGGCCGTCGAGGACTGCCTGG
>CAVJGP010000146.1:0-6845 GCA_963648855.1 Alistipes onderdonkii
TCGAGGACGGCAGGCTCGGCGTCGCCCGCATCGTCTTCGGCGCAGAGCCGTCCAATGAGGAAGTCCTGCAATTTGTCATCGGTAGGTGGGAGAAACTCGAGTTCTTCTACGACAGTCCCGTAGAGACTCGCAAGTCCTCAAAGAACCCCAAGCGGCGAATTCGTGAGGCGGCGAAAGCCCTCAGGCAGCCGGCAATGAGCACAAAGGCGCAACAGGCGCTTGCGAATCAGCGAGAGGCAATGAAGCAGGAGTCTGTTCACGCAAAAAGCCAACGCCGTGCAGAGGAGACAGAGACGCGATTCAATCAGCGGCAAGCCAAGCGCAAACAAAAGCATCGCGGACATTAACGGCAGCGGCATCAACCCGTGCGCAGCAGCGGGTGTGACTCCTCAAAAAAGAACGGCCATTCCGCTAGAAATGGCCGTTCTACCTGCTTTTATGTTAGTAAAACGAACAAGTGTTCGCTACTCCCACTCGATGGTTGCGGGGGGCTTGCTCGTAATGTCATAGCACACGCGGTTGGCGCCGGGGACCTCGGCCACGATGCGGCCGCTGATCTTCGTCAGCACATCGTAGGGCAGCTTCGCCCAGTCGGCCGTCATGGCGTCGGAACTCTCAACCGCGCGCAGGATGATGGGGCGCTGGTAGGTGCGCTCGTCGCCCATCACGCCCACGCTCTTGATGTCGGGAAGCACCGCGAAGTACTGCCAGCAGGAGTGCTCGGAGTTGCGCTCCCCCGTCTGCTCGAAGAGGCGCTCGTTGTAGGCGTCGAGCTCCTCGCGCACGATGGCGTCGGCATTCTTGAGGATCTCGAGCTTCTCCTGGTCGACGGCGCCGATGATGCGGATGGCAAGGCCGGGGCCGGGGAAGGGCTGGCGGTGCACGATGTGGTCGGGCAGGCCCAGGGCGGTGCCGAGCGCGCGCACCTCGTCCTTGAAGAAGTGGTCGAGCGGCTCGATGAGGTCGAAGTGGACGCCCTCGGGGAACGGGATGAGGTTGTGGTGGCTCTTGATGGTGCTCGCCTTGCCGCCCGTCTTGCGCGCGCCGCTCTCGATGATGTCGGGGTAGATGGTGCCCTGGGCCATGAACTGCACGGGGCGGCCGTCCTGCGCGATGTCCTGGGCAACGGTGAAGAACTCGTTCCAGAACTGCGTGCCGATGATGCGGCGCTTCTGCTCCGGGTCGGTCACGCCCTCAAGGAGCTTGAGGTAGCGCTCCTCGGCGTGCACGTGCACGAAGTCCACGTCGAACTGCTTGGTGAAGACGGCCTCCACCTGCTCGGGCTCGTCCTTGCGCAGAAGGCCGTGGTTCACGAAGACGCAAGTAAGCTGCTTGCCGATGGCGCGGGCGCACAGGGCCGCCACCACCGAGGAGTCCACGCCGCCCGAAAGACCCAGGATGACGCGCCTGTCGCCCACCTGCTCGCGGATCTCGGCTACCTTCTGCTCCACGATGTTGTCCATCGTCCAGGTGGGCTCAAGGCCGGCAATCTTGAAGAGGAAGTTGGAGAGCAGCTCGTTGCCATGCGGGGTGTGACGCACCTCGGGGTGGAACTGCGTGGTGTAGATGCGCTTGCTGGCGCACTCCATTGCGGCCACGGGGCACACGTCGGTGGAAGCCGTCACCGTGAAACCCTCGGGCACGCGGCTCACGGCGTCGCGGTGGCTCATCCACACGCTCTGCTCCTCGGGCGTGCCCTCGAAGAGCTGCGAGGCGCCCTGGCGGTGCAGCTGGGCGTGGCCGTACTCGCCCACCTCGGAGTGGCCAACCTCGCCGCCCAGGGTGACGGCCGTGATCTGATGGCCGTAGCAGAAGCCCAGCACCGGCACGCCCAGCTCGAAGATGCCGGGATCCACCTTGGGGGCGTCCTCGGCATACACGCTGGCAGGGCCGCCGGAGAGGATGAGAGCGGCGGGGTTCTTGGCCGCAAGCTCGGCGGCAGGGATGTCGCACGGGACAATCTCGGAGTAGACCTTGAGGTCACGGACGCGGCGGGCGATAAGCTGGCCGTACTGGGCGCCGAAGTCGAGAACGTAGACTACCTGGTCGGTGGTCGCCATCTGCATGTGCTCCTTACTCGTGACGAAGAGATCGTGTACCTGGTACAACCCGGAGTCGCAGCGGCAGGGACCCTGTTGCCAATGCGCGTAAGACGCACGGCGTCCCCGCGCCGCGCCACCGGGGCAAATCCAAAATGCGCGTTACACGTTGAAGCGGAAGTGCATGACGTCGCCGTCCTGCACCACGTAGTCCTTGCCCTCAACACGGAGCTTGCCGGCCGCCTTGGCGCCGGCCTCGCCGCCCAGCTCAACGTAGTCGGAGTAGGCGATGGTCTCAGCGCGGATGAAGCCGCGCTCGAAATCGGTGTGGATGACGCCGGCGGCCTTGGGGGCCGTGTCGCCCACGTGGATGGTCCAGGCCTTGACCTCCATCTCGCCGGCCGTGAAGAACGACTGCAGGCCAAGCAGGCTGTACGCGGCCTTGGCCAGGCGCGCCAGGCCCGACTCCTCCAGGCCCAGCTCCTCCAGGAACATGGCAGCCTCGTCGTCCTCAAGCTCGGAAAGCTCGCTCTCCACCTTGGCGCACAGGGGCAGGGGCTTGATGCCGCCAATCTCGGGCAGGTCGGCCGTCACCTGGTCCTCGTCGACGTTGGCGAGCACCATGAGGGGCTTCATCGTCATGAGGTGCAGGTCGTAGAGGTGGGCGCGCTCCTCTTCGGTCATCTCCATGTCGCGGGCGGGGTTGCCCTCGTTCATCCAGGCCGAGAGGCGCTTGACCGTCTCGTATTTGGCGAGGCACTCCTTGTCGCGCTTGGAGTCCTTCTCGAGGCGCGGCAGGGCCTTCTCCACGGTGGCGAGGTCGGCCAGGACGAGCTCGGTACGGATGACCTCGAAGTCGTCCACAGGGTTGGAGCAGCACTCAGAGCGCACGATGTCGGGGTCGTCGAAGTAGCGCACGACCTCGCAGATGGCGTCGCACTCGCGGATGTTCGCAAGGAACTGGTTGCCCAGGCCCTCGCCCTGGCTCGCGCCCTTCACGAGGCCGGCGATGTCCACGAACTCCACGGTGGCCGGCACGATGCGGCCGGGATGCACGATGTCGGCGAGCTTCTGGAGGCGCTCGTCGGGCACGGGCACGATGCCCTGGTTGGGCTCGATGGTGGCAAACGGGTAGTTCGCGGCCAGGATGTTCTGCTTGGTCAGAGAGTTGAAGAGCGTGGACTTGCCCACGTTGGGCAGGCCGACGATACCGATAGAGAGGGACATTTCACTCCTTGCATATCACGCGGTGCCGTGTAGATGAGAGCTGTCATTCAGGGGGGCATTATACGTCCCCTTAAACGAAAATGGGCCGCCCCGAAGGACGGCCCATAGAATCGCTTGTTGAAGCGACGGCCTACTTGCTGGCCTGCTCCAGGCAGTCGTTCACAGCGGTGAAGATGGCCTTGGAGGTGACGGAAGCGCCGGAGACAGCGTCCACGCCATCGGTGCCGTTGGCCTCGACAATCAGCTCGGGAAGCTGCTCGATGGCCTTGGAGCCGATGCCCTGGGTCTCGGAGTTGTCGCCAACCTCGACGGAAGCGATCTTGCCGTCGGTGATGGTGACGGTCACAGGCACGTCGCCGCCGATGCCCTTGGAGCTGGCGGTGTACTCACCGTCGGTGTAGGTAGCGTCGGAAGCAGCGGTCTCGGTGGCCTCGGAGTCAGCGGACTCATCGGCAGCCTCGTCGGAGGACTCGTCCTCAGCGGCCTCGGCAGTCCAGCCCTCGGGCAGGTTGTCGGAAGTGAAGACGTCGGCGTGGCAGGTGGCGCAGGCGGCCACGGAGTTGTTCTCGTGGCAGGTCTGGCAGCTGAAGCCCTCAACGAAGCCCTCGTGAGCGGTGGTCAGCTCGTCAGACATGTTGTGGAAGTCGAAAGCCTCGCCGTTCCAGGTGTACTGGTACTGCTCGACAGCCGTCTCCTTGGAGGGGGCGATGGTGTCGTTGTGGCAGGTGACGCACTTGTCGGTGGAGACGGAAGCCGTGTGGTTGGCCATCACGTTCACGCTGACCTCGGGAGTCGTCCAACCCTCGGGAACCTCGGCCATGCCGTCGTGGCACTGGGCGCAGACCATGGTAGAGGTCTTGTGCACGCTGTGGCAGTCGCCGCAGGTGATGTTGGCGGCCTGGTGGGCAGGGATGTCAGGGATGTTGTGGGGATCGAGAACCTGACCCTCGGTGGCCTGCTCCTTGGTCTGAGCGTGGTTGGCCTCCTCGAGGTTGCCGTCGTGGCAGGTGCCGCAGAAGGCGTCGTTCACGAACTCCTTGTGGTCGGTCAGCGGGTCGGTGTAGCCGTCGCCCACGTAGAGCACGACCTCATGCACGAGGTCCATCATCTTGGCCTGGCTCCAGTGGCAGCCAAGGCAGGTGACGCCGGCCTGGGCGTGCTTGGAGACGAGCAGCGAGTCGTCCTCGCTGTTGTAGCCGTCGACGTACTTGGCCATGTTGTTGTGGCACATGGTGCTGCAGAACGTCGGCTGCTCATGCCAATGCAGGAACGCCACGAAAAACGCGATGACAGCGATGAAGATCACAGACAGCACGATGGGCCAAATCTTGCCCTTGGGGGCCATGGTCCTCTTCAGCGTCTCCGACTCCTGTGTCACCTTCTCCACTTCGGACATAGGTAACTCCTCCTCTTCCTGGCACGAGCGACCTCGCTCGCGGCCCCAAACCTAACTAACCCAGTTGATGATAGTTTTCGTGCCGAAACAGGGCAACAGGCAAGTTTCAGCAAACATGCGTCTTCGGGCGAAAACTGCCTAACCGCCACAAATTGTTGCCATTCAACAACATTTGTAGAGGCGCGGTGGTGCGGCGGACCCTGAGGCTCTAGTCGAGCTTCTCCCCGCGCGCCTCGGCCTCGTCGGCCTCGCGCTCGAGCATGTCTATCATCTTCTGGCCGTACTTCTTGGCCTTCTCGCGGTTCTCCTCCTGCTGCTTCTTGGCCTTCTCGTCGGCCTCCACCTTCTTCTTGGTCTCCGGGTCATCCACGATGAGGCGGTTGCCGTCTACCTCCACGAACTCGATGGCGTCCTGCGGGCACACGTCGGAGCACAGGGCGCACGCCACGCAGTGGGTGGTGAGCACGTGGATGCCGCCGTCCACGATGTCGATGGCGCTCATGGGGCAGGCGTCGGCGCACTCCCCGCAGCAGTCGCACTTGTCGGTGGACTGGGGGGCGTCGAGCAGGATGGACGCGGCGGTGTCGGGGTGGTTGGCCAGGGCCACGAGCATGAGCTGGCGGGTGTTGGTGAGCACGCGCTTCTTGTTCACGCTCGACTTGGCGCCGGCGAGCCTGTCGAGCGACTTCTGCAGCTCGGTGATCTGCTTGGAGTGCTTGGCGATCTTCTCGGCGCCGTGGGCCAGCTTGGCCGTGAGGGGGTTCACCTTGGAGGCCGTCATGCCCAGCGACTTGAGCGAGCCGTTGACGAAGGCCTTGCGCTCGGCCTGGTGGTCGACCTCGAGCACCATGTCGCGCTCACGCTCCACGAGGTCGACGTTCTCGCCGCTCCACTGCTCGCCGATGGTGATGGCGTCGGTGTAGCACTCCTCGCCCGTGGTGGTGCGGCACTTGTCGCAGATGCCTCGGGGCAGGTAGATGCCCACATTGCCGTACTCGCACAGGATGGAGTACCACACCTCGGCCGACACGGCGCCCACGCAGGGAAGCACCACCTGGGCGGCCTCGGGCACATGGCCCAGGGCGCGGGTGCAGGTGACGTAGACCATCTCGTTGGCCTCGGCGGCCTTGCAGATCTTGTCGTACACCATCTTGGGGGCATGCAGGCTCGACACGAGGGCGTCGGTGGGGCAGGCCGCCACGCACAGGCCGCACTTGCGGCAGTCGCTCTTAATCTCGAGCGCGCCGTCGTCGTCGAAGAAGATGGAGTCGGTAGGGCACACCTGCAGGCACAAATCGCAGCTGGCGTCCTCCTTCTTGCAGCGCACGCACATGGCCGAGTTGCCCTTGGGCACGACCTTGTAGTCCGACGGCGTCCACACCGGCTCGGAGCTCTCGTCGACGGTGGCCCCGCGCACGAAGGCGGTCTCGTCGGAAATCTCGCCCGTTATGGCCTGGAACTCCTTCTGCAGGCCGATGAGTTCGTCAAGGAAGTCAGCCATTGCCCGTGCCTTTCCCTCTTCTTGTGTCCCATAGAAAGCGGCCCGCAGGCTCTTGTCCTGCGGGCCGGGTGCAGCTTACCCAGATTATGGACGCGCCGCGCACATTACGCTAGTAAAGCTTGGCGCCGGCGGGGATGGCGTCGCTCACCATGAGCAGGTTGAGGCGCTCCTCCTCCCCCGCCTTGTGGATGGCAGACAGCAGCATGCCGCACGAGTCGATGCCCATCATCTTGCGCGGGGGCAGGTTCGTGATGGCGATGAGCGTCTTGCCCACGAGCTGTTCGGGCTCGTAGAAGGCATGGATGCCCGACAGGATGGTGCGGTCGGTGCCCGTGCCGTCGTCGAGCGTGAACTGCAGGAGCTTCTTGGACTTGGGCACGGCGGCGCAGGCCTTGACCTTCACCGCGCGGAAGTCCGACTTGGAGAACGTGTCGAAGTCCACGGAGTCCTCGAAGAGCGGCTCGATCACGACGTCGGAGAAGTCGATGGGGGCAGCGGGCTGCTCGCCGGCGGGCTGCTCCTGCTCGGCTGCGGCGGCAGCCTGCTCGGCGGCCTTGGCGGCCGCGGCGCCGCTCTTGGTGCCGGCCTCGGGCTTCATGTGCGGGAAGAGCAGCACGTCGCGGATGGAGGCGGAGTCGGTGAGCAGCATGACCACGCGGTCGATGCCGATGCCGATGCCGCC
>CAVJGP010000147.1:0-6843 GCA_963648855.1 Alistipes onderdonkii
AGCCGCTCGGCGGCAAGGCCCAGTTCGGCGGCCAGCGCTTCGGCGAGATGGAGGTGTGGGCGCTGTACGCGTACGGCGCCGCCAACGTCCTGCAGGAGATCCTCACGGTCAAGTCCGACGACACCAACGGCCGCGTCAAGACCTACGAGTCCATCGTCAAGGGCGAGAACGTCCCCGAGGCCGGCATCCCCGAATCCTTCAAGGTTCTCGTCAAGGAGATCCGCTCGCTGGCCCTGGACATCGCGCCCATCTCCTACAAGAAGCGCGCCGAGAAGGCCGTCGAGGAGACCGAGGCCGAGGCCGCGAACCCCGTCGACGTCTTTGCCGGCGCCGACTCCGCCGAGGACCTGATCGGCGCTCCCGTCGAGACCGACCAGGCTGCCGAGCTCGAGCTCGTCGGCGAGACCACGAACGATAAGGAGTAGCGAACCGTGGCAGATTTCGATACCACCGACTTCGACGCTATCAAGATCTCTCTCGCCTCCGCTGATGACATCCGCAGCTGGTCGCACGGCGAGGTCAAGAAGCCCGAGACCATCAACTACCGCACCCTCAAGCCCGAGAAGGACGGTCTTTTCTGCGAGAAGATCTTTGGCCCGGTCAAGGACTGGGAGTGCGGCTGCGGCAAGTACAAGGGCATCCGCTTCAAGGGCATCGTCTGCGAGCGCTGCGGCGTTGAGGTCACGAGCGCCAAGGTGCGCCGCGAGCGCATGGGCCACATCGAGCTCGCCGCTCCCGTGAGCCACATCTGGTACTTCAAGAGCCCCAACTGCTTCCCGCTCTCCCGCCTGCTCGACATGAAGTCCAAGGACCTGGAGAAGGTCCTGTACTTCGCGAGCTACGTCATCACGAGCGTCGACACCGAGGCCCGCGAGGCCGACGCCGCCGACCTCAAGGAGGAGCTGGCCGCCGACCTCGAGCAGCTCGACGCCGAGCGCGACGAGCAGATCGAGCGCATGCGCGCCGACCAGGCCGAGGGCGTCGTCGACGAGTTCGACGGTACCGAGGTCCTCTCCGACGAGGAGCTCGCCGCCGCCATCGTCGACGTCCGCGAGGAGTTCGAGGAGGAGAAGCAGCTCCGCACCGAGGCCTACGAGAAGTTCATGCAGCTCGAGACCCGCGAGCTCATCTCCGACGAGAGCCTCTTCCGCGAGATGAAGAGCTACTACTCCATCTACTTCAAGGGTGGCATGGGCGCCGAGGCCGTTCGCGACCTCCTGCGTGCCGTGGACCTCGAGAAGACCGCCGTGGAGCTGCGCGCCATCATCGCCGACGACAAGGGCCAGAAGCAGCGCCGCGAGAAGGCCGTCAAGCGCCTTGAGGTCGTCGACGCCTTCCTCGAGGGCAACAACGACCCGGCCAACATGATCCTCGACGTCATTCCGGTCATCCCGCCCGACCTGCGCCCCATGGTGCAGCTCGACGGCGGCCGCTTTGCCGCCTCCGACCTCAACGACCTCTACCGTCGCGTGGTCAACCGCAACAACCGACTCAAGCGCCTGCTCGACCTCGACGCCCCGTCGATCATCGTCAACAACGAGAAGCGCATGCTTCAGGAGTCCGTTGACGCCCTGTTCGACAACGGCCGTCGCGGCCGTCCGGTCACCGGCCGCGGTGGCCGTCCGCTGAAGTCGCTCGCCGAGGCCCTCAAGGGCAAGCAGGGCCGCTTCCGCCAGAACCTGCTCGGCAAGCGCGTGGACTACTCCGGCCGTTCGGTCATCGTCACCGACCCGCACCTCAAGCTCCACCAGTGCGGCCTGCCCAAGACCATGGCCCTCGAGCTGTTCAAGCCCTTCGTCATGCGTCGCCTGGTCGAGCTCGGCAAGGTCGAGAACATCAAGGGCGCCAAGCGCGCCATCGAGCGCAGCCTGCCCGCCGTGTGGGACGTGCTCGAGGAGGTCATCGACGGCCGTCTGGTGCTGCTCAACCGCGCACCTACGCTGCACCGTCTGTCCATCCAGGCCTTTGAGCCGGTCCTCGTCGAGGGCAAGGCCATCCACCTGCACCCGCTGGTCTGTGCACCCTTCAACGCAGACTTCGACGGCGACCAGATGTCGGTCCACGTGCCGCTGTCCACCAAGGCCCAGACCGAGGCCCGCGTGCTCATGCTCTCGAGCAACAACCTGCGCTCGCCGGCTTCCGGCAAGGTGCTGACCGTTCCTTCCCAGGACATGGTCTTCGGCGTGTACTTCCTCACCACCGAGAAGCAGGGCCTCGCCGGCGAGGGCCACGTGTTCGCCAACTTCGACGACGCCATCGCCGCCTATGACTCCCGTGTCAAGGTCGACATCCAGGCCAAGGTCGTCGTGCGCGTCTCCGCCGCCGACGCCAACGCCGAGGTCGACGGCCGCAAGATCTTCCGCGTCCGCAACGCCTGGGGCGTGGAGGAGGACCTCGACGTCACCGACAAGCCGTGCCGCTTCGAGACCACCATCGGCCGCGTGATCTTCAACCGCCAGTGCCTGCCCGCCGACTACCCCTTCATCAACTACAAGATGGTGAAGAGCGACATGAGCAAGCTCGTCAACGACTGCTGCGACCGCTACCCGCTCGCGCAGGTGGAGCCGATCCTGGACGCCATCAAGTACGCCGGCTTCCACTTCGCCACCCGCGCCGGCCTGACCGTGTCCGTGTGGGACGCCGTCATCCCGGAGTGCAAGGAGCACATGCTCGCCGAGGCCCAGGCCAACGTCAACGAGATCAACGAGTACTACGAGGACGGCTTCCTGTCCGAGGCAGAGCGTCACGCCGAGGTCATTAACGCCTGGACCGAGTGCACCGAGGCGCTGGGCAAGGCCATGCTCGAGGGCTTTGACGACGACAACCCCATTTACATGATGGCCGACTCCGGCGCCCGTGGTTCCAAGACCCAGCTGCGTCAGCTCGCCGGTATGCGAGGCCTCATGGCCGACATGTCCGGCGACACGATCGACCTTCCCATTAAGGCAAACTTCCGTGAGGGCCTGCTGCCGCTGGAGTACTTCATCTCCACCTACGGCGCTCGTAAGGGCCTGGTCGACACCGCCTCGCACACCTCCGACTCCGGTTACCTCACCCGTCGTCTCGTCGACGTGGCGCAGGACGTCATCGTGCGCGAGGAGGACTGCTGCACCACCGAGGGCGTCTCCTACAACCTGGTGAAGCCCGGCACCACCGACCTCAACGTCGACCTCGTGGGCCGCTGCTCCCTGGTGGACCACGTCGACCCCGCCACCGGCGAGGTCCTGCTGGCCAAGGACGGCTACATCGAGTCTGCCGCCGACATCCAGCGCCTCGTTGACGCCGGCTTCAAGAAGGTCGAGCTCCGCGCCCTTCTCACCTGCCGCTCCAAGAACGGTGTGTGCCAGAAGTGCTACGGCTGGGACCTCTCCACGCGTCGTCCCGTCAACGTCGGCACCGCGGTTGGCGTCATCGCCGCCCAGTCCATCGGCGAGCCGGGCACCCAGCTCACGATGCGTACGATTCACTCCGGCGGCGTCGCAGGCGTCGACGACATTACGCAGGGCCTGCCCACGGTCGGTCGCATGTTCGACGTCGTCGGCAACGTCAACGAGAAGATCCTGGGCCGCGAGGCCGATCTGGCCCCGCTCTCCGGCAAGCTCTCCATCCAGCCCGACCAGACCGAGTACGTCGTGCGCATCCTCGACGTGGACGACCCGACCCGCATCCTGGACGAGAAGCGCATCCCGGCTTCCGCCCGCTTCATGCCGGGCATCGAGGACGGCTGCGACGTCCGCGCCGGCGACCAGATCACCAAGGGCTTCGTGAACTTCCGCAACCTGCGCAAGCTCACCGATATCGAGTCCACGATGCACACCTTCGTCGAGAGCGTGAAGGACGTCTACACCAGCCAGGGCGTCGAGCTCAACGACAAGCACATCGAGGTCATCGCCCGTCAGATGCTGCGCCGCGTCCAGATCACCAACCCCGGTGACTCCAAGTACCTCATGGGCCAGTACGTGGACCGCTACGAGTTCGCCGACACCGTCAACGAGATCACCCTCGCCGGCGGCGTGGCCCCCGAGGCCGAGCCGGCCATCCTTGGTACCCTCAAGGTCGCCAGCTCCATCGACTCCTGGCTCTCCAGCGCCTCGTTCATCCGTACCGCCGGCGTGCTTACCGAGGCTGCCATCTCCGGCGAGGTCGACAACCTCATGGACCTCAAGTCCAACGTCATCGTGGGCAAGAAGATCCCGGCCGGCACCGGCCTCTCGGCCTACAGCGACGTGGAGCTCACCTACCACGGCCAGAAGATCGACGGCCCCACGAGCCCGCTCGCCAAGAGCCTGCCCGACTGGGCTCCCGACGAGCTCAAGGAGGTCGAGGAGCAGCTCCCGCAGCAGCTCGACTGGGTCGGCGACGAGTTCGGCGGCTACCCCGGCGTGTACTCCAAGAACGGCCGTACCCTCTCCAGCGAGGACGCCAAGCTCTACCTGTTCGATGACCTCGGCGTCTCGCAGCGCTGGACCAACAAGTTCGGCGAGGTGGGCATCGAGACCGTGGGCGACCTCATCGGCAAGACCGAGGACGACCTGCTCCACATCGACGGCATCGGCGCCAAGGCCATCGAGGAGCTGCGCGAGGGCCTCGAGGCCCGCGGCCTGCTCTACATCCTCGAGCCCGAGGAGGACAAGGCCGACGACGAGGACCTCAGCCAGCTGCTGAACATGGTCTTCTCGCCCGACGGGGAGAACGACGTGCTGCTCGGCTCCGCCGCCCCGTCCTCGCACCACTTCGGCTCCGACGACGAGCTGATCGGTGCCCCGAGCGACTCCTCCTCCAAGTCCGACGTCATCAACGAGGGCCTGGATTCGCTCGATGCGCTCCTGTCCCAGGTGGTCCGTCACGACGAGGCCATGGACGACGACGAATAACGGCTGCTAGCGACCGTTCGCAAAAAAGTGTGAAGGGAGACCGTGACTTTATGTCGCGGTCTCCCTTTTCATATAAGATTGAACTATCAGTCGGGGGGTCTAGTTGGTGAAAGGGGGCTTATCCCGTCATGAAGGGTGCGCCCAGAAATCTGTACACGTATGAAACCAAGGTTGCGGCCGTCAAGGCCCATATCGAAGAGGGCATGACGTCCACCGAGGCCATGAAGGCCTATGACGTCAAGAGCAAGAGCGCCTTCTTCAGGTGGTGCGCCACCTACCGCGACCAGGGCGAGGAGGCCCTCACGCCCAAGAAGCGCGGTCGTCCCCGCAAGAACCGCTAAACCCCATTCGTGGCTTTCACGCCGTTTCGCCGCGGTTTCGCTGTTCGCGTCTTGTTTTCGCAAACGATGCGGGCGTCCGGACATAAGCGCCACGGACGCCACGCCTATCAGCATTCAGCCATCCTCAAAATGGGAATCGCTCCGGCGGTTCCCGTTTTTGTGTGCGGGGGAGTGGCGTGCGGAGCGGCGGGACTTGCCTGTGCCGGCCGCGGGTGCCAGGGGAGGGAAGCTCGCTCCCAGCCCACGTTCGCGCGCAAACGGAAAGCGCCACGACGCCCCATCCCTCAGTGCCCGCACTCAATCGAAGTCCGCATCCCGCGCGCGAACAGCGCCCCGAAGTCCCCAACAGCCCCAAAAATCGCCCGAATTGTGGAGAAGGATACGCCCGGCACCGTGGCTTTTTGACACAAGCATTTACCACGAGTAATCTTCTTCCTTGCGCCAATTCAGGGTGGCGTCGTGCTGCGTCGCCTTCAATGAGCACAAAAGCACAGGTCTAGATAGGTATGAAGGAGAGAAACTTTGCCTACTATCAACCAGCTCGTCCGTCAGGGCCGCACCTCCATCAAGAGCAAGTCCAAGAACGCTGCTCTTAAGCACAACCCGCAGAAGCGCGGCGTGTGCACCCGCGTGTTCACCACGACCCCCAAGAAGCCGAACTCCGCTCTTCGTAAGGTCGCCCGTGTGCGCCTCGTGAACGGCATCGAGGTCACCGCCTACATCCCCGGCGAGGGCCACAACCTGCAGGAGCACTCCATCGTGCTCGTCCGCGGCGGCCGTGTTCGCGACCTCCCCGGCGTTCGCTACAAGATCATCCGTGGCGCCTACGACTGCGCCGCCGTCCAGGACCGCAAGCAGGCCCGTTCCCGCTACGGCGCCAAGCGCGGCTAAGTAGCCAGTCTTTGTAACTACCAGGCCCGCATCACTGGGCAATTCTCGTAAGGAGTTCCAATATGCCGCGTCGTGCAGCAGCCAACCGTCGTGAGATCACGCCGGATGCCGTCTACAACAACCGCCTCGTGACCCAGCTCATCAACAAGGTCCTCCTCGACGGCAAGAAGTCCGTCGCCGAGCGCATCGTCTACGGTGCCTTCGACCTCGTTAAGGAGAAGACCGAGTCCGATCCGCTGACCGTCTTCAAGAAGGCCATGGACAACGTCCGCCCGACCCTCGAGTGCAAGCCCAAGCGTGTCGGCGGCGCCACCTACCAGGTGCCCATGGAGGTCAACTCCCGTCGCGCCACCACGCTCGCCATCCGCTGGATCGTCACCTTCTCCCGCTCCCGCAAGGAGAAGACCATGGCCGAGCGCCTCGCCAACGAGATCATCGACGCCTCCAACGGCGTGGGTGCCTCCGTCAAGAAGCGCGAGGACATGTACAAGATGGCCGAGGCCAACCGCGCCTTCTCCCACTACCGCTGGTAAATAAGTAGGAACGAGGAGCATTCATGGCAAAGAGCAAGTACACGCTCAAGGACATGCGTAACATCGGCATCATGGCCCACATCGATGCCGGTAAGACCACGACCACCGAGCGCATCCTTTACTACACCGGCAAGACCCACAAGATCGGTGAGGTTCACGACGGCGCCGCCACCATGGACTGGATGGTCCAGGAGCAGGAGCGCG
>CAVJGP010000148.1:0-6758 GCA_963648855.1 Alistipes onderdonkii
CCATCTTCAGCGAGCTCAACAACCTCACGAACATCTCCCTGCTGCCGCAGTTCGCAGGCATCTGCGGCATCACGGAGGAGGAGCTGACCTCGCAGATGGGCGAGGGCATCCAGACGCTCGCAAACGGCCTGGGCATCGCCTACGACGAGGCCTTCGCCGAGCTCAAAGAGAACTACGACGGGTATCACTTCAGCGAGGTATCGCCGGATATCTACAACCCATTTAGCCTGCTCAGCGCGTTGGCAAATCTGGACGTCTCCGCGCATTGGTTCTCCAGCGGCACGCCGTCGTTCCTCATCCACCTGCTCGAGACGCACGGTTGGGGCATCGCGAGGCTTGAGGGTATTGTTGCGCGCGCCCTGGAGTTCGACGCGCCCGCCGAGAGGCTGACCTCGCCGCTCCCCCTGCTCTACCAGGGAGGCTACCTCACCATCAAGGGATACGACCGGCGCCGCGACGCCTACACGCTCGGCATCCCCAACGAGGAGGTGCGCCGGGGCCTGTCCGAGCGCCTGGTGCAGCATGCGGCTCCCGAGGCCTTGCACGAGCACTACGGCTTCCTCGACAGCCTGGCCGACAAGCTGAACGACGACGACCTCGACGGGGCCTTGGGGCTCATGAAATCCTACCTGGCAGGCATCCCCTACCATCTGGGCAGCCGCGACGAGCGCGGCTTCGAGACGACGTTCTTCCTCATCTTCGACTTGCTCGGCATCCAGATAGAGACCGAGTTCAAGACGACGACGGGCCGGGTGGACGCGGTGGTGCGCACCGAGACGTCCGTCTTCGTGATGGAGTTCAAGTACGACAAGTCCGCCCAAGCGGCCCTGGCCCAGATAGACGAGAAGGGCTACATGCTCCCCTTCGCCCGCGACGGCCGCAGGCTCTACAAGGTGGGTGTCAACTTCTCCGACAAGCTCCAGACCATCGACGAGTGGGTCATCGAGGAAGGATAGCGCACAGGCGGCTCCCTATATCTTTGCGCCTTGTCTCAAGGGAGCCCCCGCAGCTCATTCTCGAACTGCGGGGGCTCCTTGTGTGCTGGCGGATGTGCGGAATCGCCGGATGAGTCTGGCCTGCTGGCGTTGTGGGTCGTACGCCTCAAAGCGCGGCTCACCACGCCCCGCGCGTCCCTCTCAGCGCAAGTTGGCGTCTCTTACTTGCCGTAGTCGGCCGAGACGGACCACTCCACGCCGGTGTCGAGGCCCCACATGTTGAAGACCTCGTTGTAGAAGGCCGGGCGGGCGTAATCCACGGCATACTCGTACTGGGCCTCGAAGTTGTAGCCGAAGCCGGTGATGCCCCAGCCGCACGCGCAATCCATGAAGGCCTGCAGCTTGGAGGCCGGGATGCAGAAGGTGGCGTCGGTCTGCAGGGTGCGTGCGCGCACGACCTCTCCGCAGTCGGGGAAGCACACCTGGTAGCTGTCGCGGCTCATGGTGTTGACCATCTCGTAGACGCACGAGTCGATGCCGTCGAAGTTCGAGACGATGGTCGTGGCCTCGAGGCGCTTGGCGATGAGACACAGCCAGTTGATCTTGTACGGGTCGCCCCACGCGAGCACCACGTCGGGCTCGAAATCCATGGTGGAGAGCGGCGCGATGACCCACGCCTTGTATTTGTCCAGCTCAAAGCGGGGGTATTCGTCGGCGTAGAAGCGGGCGGCGGCCTGCATGTCCTCAATCATGAGGCAGGACACCACGGTGTCGAACGACTCGGTGCCCTCGCTGCAGTCCACCTGGCCGTATCCCACAAGCGGCGCCCAGCACCACTCGTCCTCCTTGGTCATGACGACGGTCTGGCCGTTGTAGCGCGCCATGCTGAAGCCCTGGCAGGTGGCGATATGCTTGCCCAGGTCGCGCTTGGGGCTCACCGCGCCCTCGGGCGCGTCATCGGCGCTCTCCAGGAACTTCACGCCCACCAGGTTGCTGTCGAGACGAAGGGTGGAGCGCAGCGCCTCGTTGAACTGGGCGTATGTGACGTGCTCGGTGGCCGGGGCAGCCTCGTCGGCCTTGGCCTTGGGGGCCGCGACCGCGCCTGCCGCGCTTGCAGCCGCAACGCCTGCCGCCGCGACGCCGATTCCGCCCAGAAGCTGCCTGCGATCGAGTTCCATGATGTTTCCCTCCCCTTGGGGCCCGGGCAGCGATGTGCCCGGGCCCCTCCCTGTCCCTGCTGTCGTGCGCCGGCCTCAGCCAGCCCTAGGCCGCGTAGTACTTCGCGGCGTGGTAGGCGAAGAGCGCGCGCAGGACACTCGTGATGTTGCCTGTGGAGACGCTCGCCCCGCTCACGGCGTCCACGTCGACGCCCTCGACCTGCGTGCCGTAGCCGCCCCAGGCGTCGAAGTCGGCCTTGGTGAGGCCCACGAGCGGCTCCACGAAGGTCTGCCCCATGTACTCGGCCGTGTAGGTGGGCTGGCCGTGGATGGGGTTGCTGTCGCCCCAAAAGCCCACGTCGTAGCCCTCGTTGTCGGTGAAGCACACCCAGCGCAGCTTGGCTTCATCGGCCGTGTCGGCGGTGTTGAGGATCTCGGCGTACAAGACTGACCGGTAGTTGCTCGCGGCGTCGCGGCAGGTGCACGAGGTGTAGGCCACCTGGTAGCGCGTGAAGGTGGAGTTGGCGTTCTCGAAGAGGATGACCGCGTAGAGGTCCTGCTTCACGCCGCCGCTGGCATAGTGCGGATAGGGCAGCAGTGTGAAGCCGCCCACGGAGATGACGCCGGATGCGTCCGTCTCCACCTCTCCGCCGACCTCCTCCGCCTCGCCGGTGCCCTGAACAGCCCCTTCGTCGGCCAAGGCGGCGCTCAGGGGCAGCATGGCCGCGACCCCGCAGGCAAGCACGGCGCCGCGACGGGTGAGGCCACGCCCGCAAAGGGGCTTGGAAGTAACCTGAGACATCGTTGCCCCCGCCTACTCGGCCGGGTTCAGGCGGTCGAAGTCGATGTAGGCGTAGTCGGCGCGCCAGGTGGCGTACAGGTCGGTGCCGCCGTGCTCCTCGGAGTACACGATGAGCTCAAGGGCGTTGTCGCCGGTGTACTCCCAGTTGCCGCCGATGTTGTAGAGCTTCTCGGCGTCCCAGCCCAGGAAAATGAGCAGGGCCTTGGTCATGCCGGCGTACCCGCCGCCGCCGCACATGAAGAAGATGGCCTTGTCCTTGGGGAAGAGGTCGTCGAGCACCTGCTGCGACTCCTTGTAGTTGGGCGTGGCGGAGGTGATGTTGCCTGCCTCGTCCCACTCAAGGGTGAAGAGGGTGTTGCCGTCGTAGGCGTTGGCCACGGGCAGGGCCGAGAGCGATGCCAGGTAGGGATAAGGCACGATCTTGAAGCCGCGGATGGTGGCCGACAGGTCCGCGTTGCCGCCGATCGAGCCGTAGTCGGCCGGGTCGAAGAGCATGCGCGCGTCGATGTACACCACGTCGTCGCGGTCGAGGTACTGGTCGATGGTGGAGATGTTGATGTTCTTGTCCACGCCGAACTGGCTGTCGGGGTCGGCCTCGGGCGCGGGCAGGGGCGCGAGGGCCTCATCGGCAAAGGCGGTGGCGGCGCCGGTCCCGGCCAGGACGGCGGCTGCGGCGGCGGACTTCACAAACGAGCGGCGATTGAGCGACATTGCTGGTTCCTTCCCTCGAAGACGGTTGGATGCGCGTCGTGCGCGTCAGGAAGCATGGTAGCGCATTTAATAACCTACCTACCCTATATGATTTTGGTACTTAGCTATCGACGCAGCCGATGCCCCCTTGTGCGCCTCCCCTGCAGGCCGCCATGGGCGGACCCGCGACGCAAGGAGAATGTAGGGCGGCCGGGCGGCAGCAGGCAAGCAGAGGGAGGGAGCGCAGGCGCAACCAGGGGTTGCGGGGATGGATGAGGGCGCAACGGGAACGTCCGGGCGCGCAGCGCGTGCGAGGGGGTCGCCTGGGAAAGATTGCAAGCGGTGGAATGCGCAGATATTCGCAGGCATCCCCCGCCGGGCGCATGGGCGGGCGGGCGTGAGCGGGTCGCCCGGGAGCGGTGCTGTCCGCGCGTCCGAGTCTCAGACTGCGGGGCTTGCGCTTGAGTTCGGGCGAGTCGAGTCGAGTCGTGCCCGCGCGCGCAGGCCTCAGACGTGCGCGCGTAGGCCCTCGCCATGGACCTCGCCGAGAAGCGCGGCATGGCACAAGCGCAGGTAGTCCCAGAAGCGCTCGGCAGCGGCCGGGAGCCTGCCTCCCTTGCGGCGCACGGCGTAGGTGCCGAAGATTTGGGCGTCGCACATGCCCAGAGGGATGTCCACGGTGGCCATGTGCGGCTTGGTTGCCTGCGGTGCGCAAGAAAACGAGCACACGGGACGGTCGGCGTAGAGGCTCATGATGTAGGCGTTGGACACCTGGGCCACGATGTCGGGGCGGACGCCCTCAAGCTCGCACTGCTCGGTGAAGAAGCGGTGCAGGTGGTTGCGGCCGCCCAGGGTGACGAGGGGCACGCCCTCCATGTCGCGGATGTCGATGAAATCGCACGTGGCCAGGGGGCTGGCCAGGGGCACGCAGAGGAAGTAGCCGGGATGGGCCACGTCGAGGTAGGTGAATTCTCGCAGGTACTTGGGGTGGCTGCCGATAAGGCAGATGTCCGCCTCGCCCGAACGCAAGCGCGACAGGGCGCCGTCGGAACTCGTCTGCTCCACCTGCACCTGTATGCCGCTGTCCGGACCGAGGAAATCGCTGGCGAAGTCGTCCGGCGTCGTCTCGAAGAGCCCGTCGCACACGGCCAGGCGCAAGGCCCCGTCGGCGGGGGCGAAGAGGCATTCGAGCCGGTGGAAGGCCTCAAGGGCGGGCAGGGCCGCGTCGAGGAAGCGCTGCCCGTCGGCCGTGAGGGTCAGCCGAGGCCCGTCACAGGCAAGCAGGGGCCTGCCGCACTCCTGCTCGAGCTTCTTGACCGACTTGCTCAGCGCCTGCCGCGAGATGAAGAGCCCCTCGGCCGCCTTGGTGAAGCTGCCCGCCTGTGCGACGGCCGCGAACTCCTCGGCCTGCCTGATGTCCATGACGCCCCCTTCCCCCGCCCGCATGGTAGCACATCGCAACCAGCGGTTGCGCAAGCGCAGGGAGAGGGGACGGCAGGGCGGGGTGGCAAACGGCTTGCGGCTGACGTTTGCCCGGCGGCCACGGCCGCGACGGTGACGATTTGCGCGCCGAGGAAACGTCGGCCGCCTCTCCCCGCTGAGCAACCCGCCCTGCTACGGCGCGGTGTTCGGCGGCGGGCGCGGCACCCGGACGCCGCCCTATATCTTTGCGCCGGCCTGGGCGCTGCGCTGGGCGAAAAGGGCCGAGAGCTCGTCGTGGGAATGGACGCCCAGCTTGACGTAGATGCGGTGCTTGTGGCTCTTGGCGGTTTGGGTGGACACGAAAAGCCTCTCGCCCACGGCGGCAGACGACAGCCCCACCACGAGGACCGGCGGCGCCCCTTGCCGCGCCTACGCTCGATAATCACCTTTAACGCAATCCCCACATTTTGCACATTTGAGGGGGGGTGCGCCGCGTGTGACGTACAATGCTTCCGTTACTGAAAGCCACGCCGAAAGGAACACCCATGAGCAAGAAGCCCTCGAGCATCGCCCTGTACGTCCTGACCCTCGTCATCACCGTGCTCGGCATCATCTCCCTCGTGAACCAGGAGACCCTGGAGTGGCACTTCATCGTGGTGTGGGTGCTCGCCATCGTCGTGAGCGCCATCGACCTCGTGATGAGCGGCAAGAAGCAGGACTAAGACGCCCCACAACCCGCACGTCACGCGCCGCGCATTGCCCGGGCGCATGAGAGGGGCAGGCCGCCTCTAAAGCAGCTTTCCCCTGACCGAGCTGGCGCAAATCGCGCAAGAGGGGTCGACGGCATCGCGCCGCCGGCCCCTCTTGCATTGCGTCACATTATCAAACACGCCTGGGAGAATCCCTCTCCTATCAGGCGTTTCTTCCCTTCTTCCGCGCCTTTTCGGGTGCCTGTGCCACAGCGGAGGCCCCGCGGCGCAGGGTAAAGAGCGCGTCTTGCAGGCGTAGCGCCGCCCCGCAGGGCAGCAGGCGCGTGAGGCGGTAACACGCGCGCATGTCGGCCGCCGGGATGCAGTACGCGCGGCCCTTGAGCGCCGCCGCGATGCCGCGCGACACCACCCGGCGCACGTCCTCGAAGCCGATGCTCGTCATGCGCCGCACAGCCTGAGGCTCACCGGCGTGGTCGAGGAAGCGCGTGTCCATGAACTTGGGGCACAGCGCCGTCGCGTGGATGTCCGTGCCGCGCAGCTCGTAGTCGAGCAGGCGCGTGAGCTCGAAGACAAAGCTCTTGGTGGCGCTGTACACCGCGAGCTCCGGCTGCACCATGATGCCCGCCACGGAGGCGAGGTTGACGATGCGCGAGCCGCCTGCCATGTAGCCCAAGGCGACCGAGCAGAGCTGGGTGAGGGCGACGCAGTTGAGGCGGACCATGTCGGCGCTCTCAGTGCGGCCGACCTGCCACACGCGCCCGAAGCGCCCGAAGCCCGCCGAGTTCACGAGCCACATGACCTGCACGTCTCCCATGCTCGCCGCCTGGGCGAGCGCCGCCTCGAGCACGTCGACGGACTCGTCGCGCACGAGGTCGAGCGGGAACACCCGCGCCGCGTGGGAGCAGCTTGCGGCCACCTCGGCCAGGCGCTCCTGCGAGCGGGCCACAAGCCACAGCTCGTCGAGCGTGTCTCCCCGGCCCGCGTCGAGCTGCCGCACGAACTCGCGCCCCACCCCGGAGGTCGCCCCCGTGACGATGGCGAT
>CAVJGP010000149.1:0-6624 GCA_963648855.1 Alistipes onderdonkii
CGCAAGCCTAGGTGTCACGTTCGCTACAGTCACACGGCTGCCTTGTGGGCGCGACGCTCCTGCAGGGCACTACGAAAGGAAAGCTCATGCTGTACACCAAGATTCTCGTTCCGTTCGATGGCTCCGAGCACGCCCTTGACGCACTCAAGTACGCCAAGGAGCTTGCGAAGCTCAACCCCGAGGCCACGGTCGACGTGGTGCAGGTCTTCTCCACCGGCATGATCGCCAACGAGGGCGACCGCGTGCTGGGTCAGTTCAACTACGAGCAGTACAAGCAGCTCCTCGACGCCGCCACCGACGCCGCCAAGGCCGCCCTGGTCGACTCGCTGGGCAGCGAGCTTGAGGAGCTCGGCGAGCGCGGCACGGTCGACGTCATCCCCGGCACCTCTCCCGCCGCCACCCTGGCCTCCTACGCCCAGAAGGCCGGCTGCGACCTCATCGTCATGGGCCGTCGCGGCCTGGGCGCCGTGCGCGGCATGCTCGGCTCGGTGAGCTACGCCCTGCTGCGCGAGTCCGAGATTCCGGTGCTCACCGTCAAGTAGGGTCTCGTTTCCACAGCGTCGCCGGCCGCCCGGACTTTCCCTTTGCGGAAGGCCCGGGCGGCTTTTTGTATGGTCGCTGAAAGAAATTGTGACCCGGGGTGGCAGAATCGCGTCATATGGAGCGGAAGGAGGGATTGCCCTTGATGGAAGACGAACAGATCGTAGAGCTGTACTGGAAGCGCAGCGAGCAGGCGATAGAGCATACCCGCAGGCAGTACGGGCGTTTCTGCCGCGACGTGGCGTTTCACATCCTGCGCAACGCCCAAGACGCCCAGGAGTGCGAGTCCGACACCTACCTGCGCGCATGGAACTCTATCCCGCCTCAGCGGCCCCGCTCTCTTCGGGCGTTTCTGGGCAAGATCGCGCGCAACCTGGCGCTCGATCGCTGGCGTGCGTCCAGTGCGCAGAAGCGCGGCTGCAACGAGACCTGCGAGCTGCTCGACGAGCTTGCCGACTGCTTGCCCGATGGCAGCGGCGTGTTCGCGGGCACCTCGGAGGTGGAGCTCGTGGCCCTGCTCAACGCGTTCCTCGAGATGGCGACGCTTGAGTCGCGCCACTTCTTCGTGCGCCGCTACTGGTACGGCGACACGATAGACGAGATTGCGCAGGCCTACGCAGTCACGCCGAGCAAGGTGAAGATGACGCTGTCGCGCATGCGCGAGGACCTAAGGCGCGTGCTGAGCCGAGAGGGGGTCGCACTGTGATGGACGAGAAGGAGGGGCCTCGCGAGACGGCGGGCACGCCGGGGCAGGCCGCATCGGCGGCTCGCCGTGAAGAGGCGATGAGGCTGCTGCGGACGATGGGGCAGGTAGACGACAAGTTCGTGCTGGAGTCTTCGAAGCCGCGCAAGGAGGGGGCGGCGAAGGTGGCGGGCGGGCTTGCGGTGTTTGGCACGCCGGCCGCGCGACGCTGGCTTGCCGGGGGCCTCGGCCTGGCAGCGTGCCTTCTCGTGGCGGGCCTCGTGGTGTTTGACGGGCAGTCGGGCTCGGTGACGCAGTCCTTCGAGCAGGTCGCCACCACGCAGGTGAGCGAGAAGGTCGTGGAGGGCGGTGCGGGCCAGGATGATACTGCGGATGCGGCCGGTGAGAGTGCGTCGGCGGATGCCTCGGGGGAGGCAGCGCTTTCCCAAGAGTCGGGCGAGGAAGGGGAGGCCGGGGCGGGCGTGCGCGCGGTGGCGGACGGCGCCGACGAGCCTGCCGTGGCAAGCTCGGCTGCGGACGGCTCCGACGACGCGTCGGGCAGCGTGCCGCTCCTCGCCATCGCGAACCCCTGGCAGGAGTGCGGAAGCCTTGAGGAGGCCGCCGAGCTGGCGGGCTTCGACCTCGAGGTGTCGCGTGCACCCAAGGGCAGCGACGAGGCGCGCACGTACATCCAGGTCATCGCCGACGACATGATCGAGGTCGATTACTACGACGCCCTAGACGAGCGCGTGGCGTACGTGCGCAAGGGCAAGGGCGTCGAGGACGTCAGCGGCGACTACAACGCCTATGCCCGCACCGAGACGCGTACGGTCGGCGCGGTGCAGGTGGAGCTGCGCGGCAGCGACGAGGGCTGGTCGTGCGTCACATGGACGGCCGACGGGTATTCCTACGCAATCGGGTTTGATGAGCCTGCGAGCACCGAGGAGGTCGAGGCCCTCGTGGCCGGCATCGCCTAGCGAGCTTATGGTGCAAGTCGCCCAGTGCGCCAGCAAAAAGCCCCGCACATCACCTGGATTTTCCAGGCCGGCGTGCGGGGCTTTGTCATGCGTGCGAGGAGGCGCGGCGGGATGCAACGGGGCGCGACGGGGCGTGGCAGCAGGGTGCAGCCTCGCGCGACGTGTCACCATGCGGGGCCGACTTCGCCCAAGCACGCGCTTGGGGCGCGGCGGGTCACCGCGCGGGGCCATCTGCTCCCAAAGCCGCGCCTACCAGCCTCGCCCTTCTTCCTTACTTCGCCTGCTCGGGGCGGTCGCTGGGCAGCTCGCCCTCCACCCACTCGAGCGGCATGTGCTGGTGGTCGTCCTCGGGGTTGGGCAGGATGGCGTTGAGGATGATGCCCACAAGCGAGCCCACGGCCAGGCCGGAGAGGCTGATGGTGACCTCGCCCACGGTGAAGGCGATGGCGCCGGCGGTGCTCGTGGCGATGCCCAGGCTCAGCACGAGGATGAGGGCCGCCACCAGGACGTTGCGCGTCTTGGTGAAGTCGACCTGGCTCTCAACGAGGTTGCGCACGCCCACGGCCGAGATCATGCCGTAGAGCACGAGGCTCACGCCGCCCACCACGGAGGAGGGCATGCAGCCGATGAGCGCGGAGAACTTGGGGCAGAAGCTGAAGACGATGGCGAAGATGGCGGCGATGCGCACCACGCGGGGGTCGTACACCTTGGTGAGGGCGAGCACGCCGGTGTTCTCGCCGTAGGTGGTGTTGGCCGGCGCGCCGAAGAGCGAGGCCAGGATGGTGGCCAGGCCGTCGCCCAGAAGCGTGCGGTGCAGGCCGGGGTTGGCGATGTAGTTGCGGTTGCAGGTGGAGCTGATGGCCGAGATGTCGCCGATGTGCTCGATCATCGTGGCGAAGGCCAGGGGCATGATGGTGATGATGGCGGTGATGGCCAGGCCGGAGTCGAAGCCCTCGCCGAACAGGGCGAACACCGTGTTGTTCCACTCGACGGGCAGGCCGATCCAGGCGGCCTCGGCCACGCTCGTGAAGTCGACCTCGCCGATGGCGGCGGCGAAGAGGTAGCTCACCACGACACCCAGAAGGATGGGGATGATCTTGATCATGCCCTTGCCCCAGATGTTGCAGATGAAGATGACCGCGATGGCCACCACGGCGATGAGCCAGTTGGTGGAGGCGTTGTTGATGGCCGAGGACGAGAGCGTGAGGCCGATGGCGATGACGATGGGGCCGGTCACGAGCGGCGGGAAGAACCTCATGACGCGCTCGGAGCCAAACACCTTGAAGAGGGCGGCAAGGATGGGGTAGAGCAGGCCCGCGAAGCACACGCCCAGGCAGGCGTAGGGCAGAAGCTCGGCCTCGCCGTTAGGCGCGATGGCCGCGTAGCCCGCGATGAAGGCGAAGGAGGAGCCCAGGAAGGCCGGCACCTTCCCCTGGGCCAGGAAGTGGAAGAGCAGGGTGCCCAGGCCCGCGAACAGAAGCGTCGCGCTTACCGACAGGCCCGTGAGGATCGGCACGAGGATGGTCGCGCCGAACATGGCGAACATGTGCTGGAAGCCGAACACGACCATCTTGGGAGCGCCGAGCTTGCGCGCGTCATAGACGGCCTCGGGGCTGTCCTGCCCTCCCATGGTGGGTACTGCATCGTCCTTTGCCATAAAAGCTACCTTTCGTGAGTGGTGGAGGCAAACGGCCAAAGTATAATCAACGATTGGCGTTTTGCGACCCACACATTCAGGCGCGTTTGGAAAGGATGTCCCGATGAGCGAAGTGCACGTGCTCGACCACCCCCTGATCCAGAACAAGCTGACGAGGATGCGCCGCAAGGAGACCAACTCCCGCGACTTCCGCACCCTGCTCAACGAGATCGCCATGCTCATGGCCTACGAGGTGACGCGCGACCTGCCCACCAAGCTCACCGAGGTGGAGACGCCCATCTGCAAGGGCGAGTTCCCGATTCTCAAGAACGACTTCATCACCATCGTCCCCATCATCCGCGCGGGCATCGGCTTCGTCGACGGCATGCTCGCCCTGCTGCCTACCGCCCATGTGGGCTTCATCGGCATGGAGCGCGACGAGGTGACGCACCAGCCCCGCGAGTACTACTGCAAGATGCCCCCGAACGTGGACGAGTCCGTCGTCATCATCGTCGACCCGATGCTCGCCACGGGCGGCTCTACCATCGACGCCATCAACGCCCTCAAGGCGCGTGGCTGCAAGAACATCCGCTCGATGAACCTCGTGGCCGCCCCCGAGGGCCTCGCTGCCGTGCAGGCGGCCCACCCCGACGTGGACATCTACGTGGCCGCCGTGGACGACTGCCTCAACGAGAACGCCTACATCGTGCCCGGCCTGGGCGACGCCGGCGACCGCATCTACGGCACTGTGGTGGGCTAGAGTCGCAGGCAGAAGGCATATATCCACTCTACAAGAAAGCGAGCCGCCCGACGCCGGGTGGCCCGCTTTTTGGTGCTTTATGGTGGATGGCGCTGGGCGGGCGGCCCGCTCGGCAACCTGTCCGACCGTCCCACCTTGCGGGCGCTCGCGCGCAGCGCACGAGGCCGAAGCCCTTGGGCCTGTCCGCCGCGCGCCTACGCGCATCGTGCGAGGTCGCTAGGTCGTGGGCCGCATCGTCGCCGCCCGTCGGACCACCTTGCAGTCGCCTGTGCCCGGCAGGCAAGGTAGTCGCCTGCCAGTCTGTCCGGCACGCGCCTGCGCACGACGTGCGAGCTCGCTAGACCGTGGGCCGCATCGTCGCCGCCCGTCAGCCTGCCTTTGCGCGCGCCTACGCGCAGCGCGCGAGGTCGCCGTCTGCCGAGCCCTTGCCGCCCCTGTTGCCGGCGCCCTCCACGAGGGCGAGCGCCTGCGGGGAGGTGACCTTGCCCCGGCGCGCCTTGTGCACGAACACCGCGCCCATGGCCTGCACCGTCACGAGCGGGGTCATCGCCACGAGGGCCACCACGCCGAAGGCGTCGAGCAGGACGCTGCCGCCCAGAGCCTGGCAGGCGCCCATAGCGAAGGGCAGCAGGAAGGTGGCCGTCATGGGGCCTGAGGCCACGCCGCCCGAGTCGAACGCGATGGCCGTGAAGATGTGCGGCGTCACGAAGGCCAGGCCGCACGCGATGAGGTATCCCGGCACGAGCACGTACATCACGGGGATGTGCATGCTCACACGCAGCATCGCCAGGCCGCTCGCCACGGCAACGCCGATGGACAGGCACCGCCCCATCGACTGGTGCGAGACGGCCCCGCCCGTGATGTCCTCCACCTGGCGGTTGAGCACGCCCACGGCCGGCTCGGCCGAGACGATGAAGAAGCCCACCACGGCGGCGATGGCCACGAGCACCCAGGTGGGCATCTCGGCGGCAAGCACCTCGCCCAGGTAGTGGCCGGCGGGCATGAAGCCCACGTTGGCGCCGAGCAGGAAGAGCACGAGGCCCGCGTAGGTGAGCGCCATGCCGCGGGCAATCTCGACGAGCTTGTCCTTGCCCAGGTGCAGCGAGACGGCCTGGAACACGAGGAAGATGGCCACGATGGGGGCAAGGCCGAGCGCGACTTCCTCCAGGTAGATGGGCAGGTCGGCCGCGAAGAGCTCGAAGGCCTGCTGGGAGGTGTCTATCTCGGGGATGGTGAAGGGCGTGTAGGTGACGCCGGAGGTGTCGAAGAGCAGGCCCAGCACCATGACGGCAAGGATCGGTCCCACGCTGCAGACGGCCACGACGCCGAAGGTGTCCTCGTCCTTGCCGGTCAGCGTCGCCAGGCCTGCTCCCATGGCGATGATGAACGGCACGGTGATAGGCCCGGTGGTGACGCCGCCCGAGTCGAAGGCAACGGCGAGGAACTCGTTGGGCACGAAGCACGCCAGGCCGAACACGAGCGCATAGAGGCCCACCACCAGGTAGCGCAGCGGGATGCCGAGCTTCATGCGCAGGAAGGCCACCACGAGGAAGACGCCCACGCCTGCGGCCACGGTCATGATGAGCGTGGCGTCGGGCACGGCGGGCACCTGCCGGGCGAGCACCTGCAGGTCGGGCTCGGCCACGGTGACGGCCATGCCGATGGCCAGGCAGATGCCCACGATGAGGAAGGTCTTATTGGAGGTGGAGAGCTTTTTGCCGATGGCGCGGCCAATCGGCATCATCGCGACGTCGGCCCCGAGGGTGAAGAGGCCCGTGCCTGCGATAAGAAGAAGCGCGCCCAGGATGAAGAGGAGCAGGGTGCCGATAGGCATGGGCGCGACGGTGAAGGAGAGAAGAAGGACGATTGCCGAGATGGGAAGGATTGCCGCCAGTGATTCTCGTACCTTGGATTTGAATGCGCGTCTCAATAGGCTCACCGCTTTCTTGGGCTCGCGGGCGCGCCCCTTACGCGTCCGGCTCTGTGTGGGTCTACGGGCGGTTTATACCCATCTATGGAGGAAATATGC
>CAVJGP010000150.1:0-6596 GCA_963648855.1 Alistipes onderdonkii
GCACGACCTGCAAACTTTTCGACCTCAGCCTCACTAACACTTCTAACGGCGAGGTCTCGCCCTGGGCGATCGCGCTGGAACTCTCCGGGGAGTTCGAGTTCCAGCAAGGGTGGAACGGCATCTTCACGCCGAACGGCAGCTTGCTTTCCATCACGCCCGAGTACTACAACGCGACTCTGCCGGCTGATGGCTCCATCAGCGACATCGGCTTTATCGTGGTCGGAGCAACTGATTTGTCTATCGTGGATGTGGCGGGGAACTAGCATTTAACATTCAATTGAGCATTGCGACTTATGTGGCCGTTCAACCCTCAAGACCGCATCGAATGGTTGCCATTCATACTATATAACTCTTATCTAGAGGGTTACATTAATCTTACTAAAGCTCGGAGCAACGCACACATCGCGCCCCGCGTCGGGCATATGCCGCACGATGAGGTCGCAGCCGTACAGCTCCCGCAGCTTCTTCTCGCGCAACACCTCGCACACGCTCCCCTTTTCGAGGCGGCCATCGCGCCCAAGCAGGCAGACAGACCCGCCGAGCAAGATGGGATGGTCGGGGTTGTGCGTGGTCATGAGGATGGCATAGCCGTCCTGCGCGAGGTCCGCCACAAGCTTGAGCACCCTGACCTGGTTGCCGAAGTCCAGCGCGCTCGTAGGCTCGTCAAAGAGGAGCAAGCGCGGCTGTTGGGCCAGGGCGCGGGCCACATCCACAAGTTGGCGCTGCCCGCCGGAGAGCTCGTTGTAAGGCCGGCGTGCGAGGCCCTCGATGGCCAGACGCTCCAACGCCTCATCCACAAGGCGCATGTCCTGGGCTGAGGGCGTGGCGCAAAGCTTGAGATGCGGCGTGCGACCCATCGCCACGTAGTCGCGGACATCATAGGAGAAGGCCACGTTGGAGGTCTGGGGGACGTAGGCCGCGACACGGGCAATCTCACGGGCGCTCATGCGGCTTGTATCGCGCCCGTCAAGCTCGATAGACCCCCGTTGGCCCGCCAAGAGGTTCATGATGCAATTGAGTAGCGTTGATTTGCCTGCGCCGTTGGGGCCCAGAAGTGTACAGAGCTCACCAACCCTCAAGTCAAAGGTTACATGAGACAACGTATCCGGCTGTCCCTCGTAGGCAAAGCTGACGTCGCGCACGTGTAGGAGCGCGGTGCCGCTGCCATACGTATGCACCATCACAGCGTTCCTTTCTGACGAGCGAGCAGGACGACGAAGAACGGCGTGCCGACGAGGCCCGTGATGATGCCCAAGGGGATCTCTACGCCAGAGATGCGTGCCACGGTATCCACAACCAGCAGGAACGCCGCCGCCAGCAGACACGCCACGGGTAGGCTGCGGGCGGTGTTGGGCCCCACGATGAAGCGCGCCAGGTGCGGCACGACCAGGCCCACCCAACCCACGGTACCGGCCATGCAGGTGGCGCTGGCGGTGAGCAGCGTTGCCGCACAGATTACCGCGCCTCTCTCACCGCGCAGGTTCACTCCCAGGGAGCGCGCCTCGCGGTCGCCCAGCGACAGGACGTTGATGCGCCAGCGCATGGCAAGCAGCGTCGCGATGCACGCAAGCATGACGGGCGCGGTGCGGCTGAGCGTGCCCTCGGCCACCTTGGCGAGGCTTCCCATCTGCCAGTAGACGATTTCGGCAAGCTCGGTTTCGGGGTCGGCCACGTACTTGATGATGCCCATGACCGAGCCACAGAAGCCACCCACGATGACGCCCGCAAGCACGAGCGTGATGGTCGACTCCCGTTTGAGAAGGCGCGGTATCGCCACCGTGCAGGCCACGGACGCGATGCCTCCCGCAAAGGCCCAGAGTTGCCGGGCCATGACGCCGGTGCCCGCGAGGATTGCAAGGGCCGCCCCTATGCACGCCCCGTTCGACACGTCCAGAAGGTCGGGGGACACGAGCGGGTTGCGGAACATGCCCTGATAGGCCGTTCCCGCGACGGCAAGGGCTGCGCCCACGAGCAAGGCCCCCAGGACGCGCGGCAGGCGCACGCCGAGCACGACGTTGGCCGCCATGGGCAGCCAGGTTTGCTCTACGGGGGCCACGGTCGACACCAAGATTCCCAGCACGTCCGAAAGCGGCACCTCGTAGGCTCCCAGGCACAGCGCGCAGGCCGCCAACGCGCAAACCAAGAGGCCAAGAAGCGCCAAGACGGCGGGCAGCGAGCGCTCCCCTGCCGTCTTGGCGCGGATATGGCCTTTGGTCAAACCCTCGGGCCTAGAGACGCACTTCATTGGGGTCCCATGACATGACGGCCATGGTGTGCTTGTAGTTGAACGTCCAGGTACCGTCGTCGTTGTGCACGATGTCGCGGTCGAAGGGCGAGGCGCCGCGCGGGCTTCCGGGGCGATGGGCCACCTTGCCGTCGGCTCCCTCTTCAGCGTCCTCCCCCTGGCCCTGGTCGCCGTTCGGCTTGCCGCCCTTGATGGGCCCGAAGACCTTCTCGAGCACCTCGGACTTGCTCGCGCCCGTGACGGTGCGCGAGTCCACCAGATAGGTGACCTCCGGGTTTGCGCCGGCATCGTAGAGCAGGTTGAAATGCACGTTGAAGCCGTACTTGCGCCCGCACGGCCTCGGCGTGGTGTTGAGCGAGTCATCCACCGTGCTGCGGCACCAGAAGCCGCTCTGGGTAAACCCGCCCTCGGCAAAGTCCGGCGTCACGCTGCCTAGGGAGTAGCAGCGCCTGCGTGCGCAGCGACTGAACTTGAGGATGTCGCCCTGGGCCGGCGACCAGCGCGTGATGGCCACGTCGCACACGGGCAGCTCGCGGCCCGGCTCGACGGTATACCAGTTGCCCTGGATCGTGCGCACGTTGGTCAGGCCACGTTCGGCCGCGTTGCGCTCCAGGGTCGCGAGCATGTCGCGCCCGTAATCGAACGCGACCACCTCCTTGACGCGCGGGGCCACGTGCATGGTGAGCGGGCCCGTTCCGCAGCACACGTCCGAGACGGTGTCGCCGGGAAGCACCTCGATGGCGTCGGCCTGCCGTGCCGTGAACTCAAGGTCGTGCTTCCAGCGCGTGTCCCACATCTGAGCGCCCTTGTTCCACAGCTCACCCATCGCGTCGGACTTCTCGCGCAGGCCCCAGTCGTTTTGCAGCTCTATTGCGCGCCAATCCAGCCAACCGTTCACCTGTGCTCCTTACTGCTGGTTGAGGATGCCGTCGAGCTCCTCGTCGGAGAGCTCGTAGCCGTAGAATGTAGTGAAGTACTCGCGCGTGATGGCCTGGACGTCGTAGCTGAACAGGTCGGGGTTGATGGTGTTTGCGGCCAAGTAAAGCATGAGCAGGGCCTCGGTGGACCCCATGGACCATACGACGGGGCCCAGCGGCGCTGTGTAGACCGTGCCGTTCTTGATGGCGGAGAGCTCGGAAAGCGACTCGGTGCCGGTGAGGTCGGCGTAGGTGGCGGGGCTCTCGCACACGATGATGTCGGGGTCGGCGCTCATGATGGCCTCAAGGCCGATCTCGGCACGCGAGCCGGTAAGGCCGAGCTCGGCCGCCACATCGCGCCCGCCCACGGTGGTGATCCAGTTGTCGGGCATGGAGCCTGCGCCGCAGCAGGAGTCGATGCCGCGCAGGTACAGCACGCCGGGCTTGCCCTGCTCGGTGAGGCCGGCCTTCTCCACGGCCTGCGTCAGCTCGTCGATGACGCCCTCGTACTCCTGGCGGTAGCTCTCGGCCTTCTGCAGCGCGTCGCCTCCCATGGCCTGGGCGATGAGGTCGAGCATGGACATGATGGTGGCGGGCGAGGTCACCGAGCCGGCGGCCTCGGACCCGCGGCGAGAAGCCCGCCTCGAGGCAGAGCTTGAAGCTGTGCTCGTAGACCCCCGCCGTGGTGTTCATGAAGATGAACGGCTCGTCTTTGAGCTGCACGAGGTCGACCGAGCCGGCTTGCGCCAAGGGATGCACGTCGCTGAGGCAGACCATGAGGTGGTAGGTGGCATAGGCGATGCTGCCGATGTTCTCGAAGCCTGGGCCGGCCGGGTAATAGACCATGTCGAACTCGCGCGTTACCTGCGAGGTCATGGACTGCTGGCGGGCGGCGAACGAGACGAAGATGCGCGGGTGCGCGGTCATGAAGCCGGAGATACACTCGATGGCCTGCGACTGCGAGCCGAACACGCCGACGTTGACGGAGCCTTCGACGTCGGTCTGCACGCCGCCTATCGCCGCGTTGGCCTCGGACAACCCTCGCAAGACGCCCTCGACGCTGCGCAGGTACATGCGCCCCCGGTCGTTGAGCAGGACGCGCCGGCCCACGCGGTCGAAAAGCGTGGCCCCGAGCTCTTCCTCCAATTTGGTGATGGAGCGAGAGAGCGCCGGCTGCGACACATGGAGCGTCTCGGCCGCCTGCGAGACACTTTCGAGTTTTGCGACTTGCGCAAAATACCTCAGCTGGTGAAGTTCCACGGCGCGCGCTCCTCACATGGTGCTATTTGCGTTACCGCATAGTACAAAGACGGGATGCTGTGTCGTGGCTTACTTGGCAGAAATAGATGAGAGTTTTATATACCGCAGCTGTGACAAATTCGCCAAAAACAGGCATCTACCAGGTCTGTTATGCTTCTGTGACGTATGGTGCAGAATTCACGAAATTTACATTAAAGAAACCTGAAAGCGCTGCCATTATGGAAGCGTCCGGCAGGCCCTTCAGTTTGGGAGGCGTTGAAGATGAACAGACCCGTTTTTCTTTTGCAAGGACGTGCGCTTCTGCTTGCCTGCATTCTCGCCATGGGCATGGGTGCTTGCGCCCTTGGTCCGAGTGAGGCGCTGTGCCTAAACCGTGCGTGGGCCGAGGAAGGCTCGGAAGCGGCGCAGGCGGGTGGCGATGAGGCGAACGCCGAGGATGAGGGGGCGAAAGGCGCGGTCGAGGGGGCGGACGCTTCGGAAGAGCAAGACGAAGAGGAGGCATCTGCGCCTGTTGGACCCGAGCAGATACTTGCTTACCTTGGCAGCAAGCGGTTTGCGCTGGATGGGGTTGACCTGTCCTACGACAAGGACCAGTCCGCCAAGCTCCAGGTGGTCATCGCGCAGGACGAGGTCTGGGTCTTGGACGCTACCGATGAGGCCGACAAGAGGGTCAAGGCCATCGAGGACGCACTCGTGGATGCGACCGTGAAAACCCTGAAGGAGGCCAAGCCGCAGTTTGGAACCGCGAGCCTTCAGGGCAAGGCGTTCGAGAAACGTGTGCGGTCGGCTGTCAGCGGCAAGCTCACCGAGGTGCGTGCCTATACGCTCGCACATGCCCTTGCGTTCTATGAGCTCGCACCCACCGAGGCAGGTGCGCCTACAGAGCAAGAGCTGAAAGACGCACGCGTCATCGACGTTCCCGTCTCTCCCCTCTCGGTGCGTCTGCACTGGGTGATGCTTCCCGCTGCGCAAGACACCGGGCGGGATGGCGGCAGCGAGGCCGGTGCAAGCGCCGCGTCCGCCGATCAGGGTGCGGCCAAGGACGCCGCGGCACCGGCGCAGAACGCCGACACCCCGAGCGACTCCCAGACGCCCACGTCCGTTGAGTCCGAGCAGGATCAGCCCGCAGGGCCGGCCGGCGTTCAGGTTGAGCAGCAGTCCAGCGATCCCCAGCCCACGAAAGAGCAAGTCTGGGTGATTGACCAGGCCGCTTGGGACGAACAGGTTGTCGTGAACGAGGCGTGGGACGAGCAGGTTTGGGTGCCCAACCAGGTATGGGTGGCCAACAACGTGTGGGTCCAGGACAGCCCCGCCTGGGACGAGCAGGTCATCGTGAAGCAGGGTTACCACCTGAACGTGCCCGCGCGGTCCTACTACCTCTTCAAGGCGGACGGCTTCAAGACCTATGACGACGACGAGATGGAACGGCACATCAAGGAGCTGATAAACGAGGACAGAATCACGAACTACGAGGTGAAAATGGAGTACGAGCAGGTTTGGGTGGAGCCTGAGTACGAGACCGTGCACCACGAGGAGGTGGGTCACTGGGAAGACCAGGGGTCGTATCAGGACAACGGCCACTATGAGACGGTGCACCACGAGGCTGAGTACACCACCGTGCATCACGACGAGATAGGGCACTGGGAGTAGGCCCGACCCCCTCAGATGCCGTGCGTGCCGAACAGATGAGACGGGCGCACGGCATCTAGAAATCGTAACGATTACAAGGAAATAGCTTACCCGACCCGGGGGCCAAAAGCCCCCGGAGAAAGGACGTGTGCCATGTTTGCAAAATCATGGTTAAGGGGTACTGCTGTGTCTCGCGCGCCACGCGGCAGGCGCGCGAGAAAAAACCTGGTGGAACTGATCTGCTGCGTCTTTTTCTCGCTTGCCCTGGCGCTGTCGGGTCCCTTGGGGATGGCAGGATGCGCCCAGCTTGCTTGGGCGGAGCATTCCGGCTCCATCAGCGTCGCCGCTCCGGATGGGGTGGAGTTGTTGCAGGTCACCGACCCGCAGGCAGATGACACGGGCTCGCTCGACCCGCCGACGAGTCAGGAGGGCGCCGTCGCCAGCGCTGAGAAGTCCCAAGAGTCCCAGGACGCGGCTTCGGATGACGCCGTGTCGGACGGCGGGGCGCACGATATCGCAAGCGACGGCAAGCAGACCGGCGCCGT
>CAVJGP010000151.1:0-6489 GCA_963648855.1 Alistipes onderdonkii
ACCTTCGAGGACGTCATGGACATCGTCGAGGCCGAGAAGCCCGCGGGCGTCATCGTGACCCTCGGCGGCCAGACGCCCATCAAGCTGGCCAAGCGCCTGGGCGACGCCGGCGTGCCGATCATGGGCACCCAGCCCGAGGCCATCGACCTGGCCGAGGACCGCGAGCTCTTCTCCGAGCTGCTCGACAAGCTCGACATCGCCTACCCCGCCTCCTCCACGGCCGAGACCTACGAGGACGCCGTCGAGGTGGCCGGCCGCATCGGCTACCCGCTGCTCGTCCGCCCCAGCTACGTGCTCGGCGGCCGCGGTATGGCCATCGTGTACGACCCCAAGAGCCTGCGCACCTACATGGACGAGGCCGCCCACGTCACGCCCGACCACCCCGTCTACCTCGACTCCTTCCTTGAGGACGCCGTCGAGCTCGACGTGGACGCCCTGGCCGACGGCGAGCAGTGCTATGTGGGCGCGGTGCTCGAGCACATCGAGGAGTGCGGCATCCACTCGGGCGACTCCGCCTGCTGCACGCCGCCCTTCAGCCTCTCCGACGCCCTCGTGGAGCGCGTGCGCGAGATCACCACGCAGCTCGCCCTGTCCACGGGCGTGCGCGGCCTCATGAACGTGCAGTACGCCGTGAAGGACAACATGGTCTCCGTCATCGAGATGAACCCGCGCGCCTCGCGCACCGTGCCCTTCTCGAGCAAGGCCACCGGCGTGCCGCTGGCCAAGTACGCCGCCCTCATCATGCAGGGCTCCAAGATCTCCGAGCTCAACCTGCCCGACCCCGCCCGCGAGCTGGGCTACTACGCCTGCAAGGAAGCCGTCATGCCCTTCGGCCGCTTCCCCGGCGCCGACGTGGTGCTCGGCCCCGAGATGAAGTCCACCGGCGAGGTCATGGGCGTGGGCCGCAGCTTCCCCGAGGCCTATGCCAAGACGCAGCTCGCCATCGACTACTCGCTGCCCACCGAGGGCACCTGCTTCATCTCGGTCAACGACCGCGACAAGCGCGCCGTGCTGCCCATCGCCCGCGACCTGGCCAACCTGGGCTTCAAGATCGTGAGCACCGCAGGCACCGCGAAGGCCCTGCGCGCGGCCGGCATCGACGTCGAGGTCGTGCGCCGCATGAGCGAGATGCACCCCAACATCGGCGACCTCATCGCCGGCGGCGAGGTGTCGTTCATGATCAACACCCCCGGCGGCGCGGGCACGCGCAACGACGGCTTCAAGCTCCGCGCGGCCGCCGTGCGCCACGGCCTGTGCTACGTCACCACGCTCTCGGCCGCCAGCGCCTTCGTGTCGGCCATCCAGCTCGTGCAGCGCTCCAAGCTCGAGGCCTACGCGCTGCAGGACCTGGCGCAGATGGGGAAGGAGTAGGGGATGCCTGTACCTTCGACCGCATACTGTTACGATTTCAAGATTCTTGAGAACGAGCAGGTCGCGCCCCAGATGATGCGCCTTCGCCTGGAGTGCCCCGAGCTGGCCGCCTCCATCGAGCCCGGCCAGTTCATGAACCTGCGCGTGCCGGGCGACCCCAGCGAGATCCTGCGCCTGCCGTTCTCCTGGTCGTGCAAGGACGAGGCCGCCGGGTGGGTGGAGTTCGCCTACCTGGTGATCGGCAAGGGCACCGAGCGCCTTGCCGGCCTTCCCGCAGGCACGCAGTCCGACCTTCTGGGCCCTGCCGGCCACGGCTGGCAGGTGCCCCAGGGCGCCAAGCGCGCCATGGTGGTGGGCGGCGGCTCGGGCGTGGTGCCCGTCGTGCCGCTCGTGGGGGCGCTTGCCCAGGCGGGCGTTGCCTGCGACTTCGTGCAGGGCGCGCCCACGGCCGCCCGCGTCATCTACGAGGACCGCATCGTGGCTGGCGGCGCGGAGCTCTTCGTGAGCACCGACGACGGCACGCGCGGCACCCACGGCTTCACCACCAACGTGGCCGAGAAGCTCTTCGCCGAGCGCTCCTACGATGTGGTGTATGCCTGCGGCCCCCAGCCGATGATGCGCGGCATCTGGAAGCTCGCCGAGGCAAACGGCGTGGCCTGCCAGGTGTCCATGGAGAAACTCATGGCGTGCGGCTTCGGCGTGTGCACCACCTGCCTGGTGGACACCACCTCGGGCCGCAAGGGCGCCTGCATGGCCGGCCCCGTCTTTGACGCTGCGGAGGTGATCTGGTGAGCGCGGTGAGCATGGCCGTCGATTTTGCCGGCATCAAGATGAAGAACCCCGTCAACACGGCCTCGGGCACGTTTGGCGCGGGCTACCAGTTCCAGCACTTCATGGACGTCACGGCCCTGGGCGCCATCACCACCAAGGGCGCTTCCGCCGTGCCCTGGCCGGGCAACCCCCAGCCGCGCATGGCCGAGGTGTGCTCGGGCATGCTCAACTCCGTGGGCCTCACGAACCCCGGCGTCCGCGGTCTGGTGGAGGAGTGCGGCGAGTACCTGCAGGGCCTCACGCAGGCCGGCACCGCCGTCATCTGCCAGGTGGCCGGCCACAGCGTGCAGGAGTATGTGGACGCGCTTGACCTCTACGAGGAGCTTGCCCCCTGGGCGAGCGGTTTCGAGCTCAACATCTCCTGCCCCAACGTGGCCCAGGGCGGCCTTGCCATGGGCGCCACGCCCGAAAGCGCCGCCGAGGTGGTGCGCGCCTGCCGTCCCCACACGAAGCGCCCGCTCATCGTGAAGCTCGCCCCGGCCCGCGCCAAGGAGGTCGCCCCCGCGGTTGAGGCCGAGGGCGCCGACGGCCTCACGGTGATCAACACCATCCCCGCGATGTCCATCGACGTGCGCACGCGCAGGAGCCGCGTGGCGCGTCCCACGGCGGGCCTGTCCGGCCCCGCCATCCACGCCATCGCCGTGCGCATCGCCTGGGAGGTCTGCCAGGCCGTGCAGATCCCCGTCTGCGGCATCGGCGGCATCACGAGCGGCGAGGACGCGGCCGAGTTCATCCTGGCAGGCTGCCGCGCCGTGTCGGTGGGCACGCAGAACATGGTGGAGCCCGCCGCCGCCGTGCGCATCCTGGGCGAGCTTGAGGCCTGGGCCCAGAGCCAGGGCGTGTCCGACATCAACGAGCTGGTTGGAGGCTTTGAATGCTAGAGGCTGCCGAGCACGTCATCGTCGCGTTCGACTGCACCCGCGAGCGCGCCTATGAGCTGGCCGACGAGCTGTCCGGCCAGCTTGCCTGGGCCAAGGTGGGCATGGAGCTCTTCTATGCCAGCGGGGCCGAGCTTGTGGGCGCCCTCAAGGAGCGCGGCCTCAAGGTGTTCCTCGACCTCAAGCTCAACGACATCCCCAACACCGTGAAGTGCGCCGCGCGCGTGCTCGGCGGCCTGGGCGTGGACATGACCACCATCCACGCCTCGGGCGGACCTGCCATGGTGGCGGCCGCCCGCGAGGGCCTCGACGAGGGCGCGCGCGAGGCGGGCCTGCCCGCCCCGAAGCTGCTCGCCGTCACCGTGCTCACGAGCATGGACCAGGCCCAGCTTGACGCCGTGGGCGTCGAGCGCGAGGTGGGCGCCCAGGCCGAGCTGCTCGCGCGTATGGCCTGCGCCAACGGCGCCGACGGCGTGGTGTGCTCGGCCTTCGAGGCCGAGACCATGCGCCGCGTGCTTGGCCCCGATGCCCTCATCGTCACCCCCGGCATCCGCCCGGCGGGCGCCGAGGTGGGCGACCAGTCGCGCGTGGCCACGCCCGGAAACGCCATCGCCTGGGGTTCCACCCACCTCGTGGTGGGCAGGCCCGTGACCAAGGCCGAGGTTCCCGCCCAGGGCCTGGCCGCCGTGCTCGACGAGGTGCAGGCGGCCCTGGACGCGAAGGCGGGGGAGTAGCATGGGCAGGCTCTTCGTGATCTCCGGCCCCGCCGGCGCGGGCAAGGGCACCATCATCAAGCGCCTGCTTGAGCGCCGCGCCGACCTCGCGCTCTCGGTCTCGGCCACCACGCGCGCCCCGCGTGTGGGCGAGGAGGAAGGCGTCGCGTACTACTTCATCAGCGAGGAGGAGTTCCGTCGCAGGGTGGACGCAGGCGAGTTCCTTGAGTGGGAGAACGTCCACGGCAACTTCTACGGCACCCTGCTCAGTGAGACGCACAAGCTGGGCGAGACCTCCCTCATCCTGGAGATCGACCCCAAGGGCGCCCTGCACGTGCGCGAGATGCTGCCCGAGAGCGTGCTCATCTTCATTGCGCCGCCCAGCATGGAGGTGCTGCGCTCCCGCCTCGTGGGCCGCGGCTCCGAGACGCCCGAGACGCTCGCGCGCCGCATGGCCGACGCCGAGCAGGAGATGGCCGTGGCCGACCGCTACGACGAGGTCGTGCTCAACGACGACCTCGACGCCGCCGTCGAGCGCACCCTGCAGCTCATGGCGGGCTACGAGGGGCGCGAGGACGCCTAAGCGGCCCGCGTGGCGCTGGCGTTGGCGCTGAAAAGGGCGCTGCTGAGTTTGGGAAGTTTGGGAAACATGGGGGAGGGTCGCCCGGGCGGTTGCCTGGGAGACCCTCCCCTTTTTCTGTTCGCATCCTCTCCACACGTCTACAGCCGTGCCATGATATAGTTAAGCGTTGCAAAAATCGGTTCTTGTACCTGGCGCATGCCAATGCCCTAGCGGGCGGTCTGGAAGGATGGATAATGTCCGTAGTTGAGCCCACCATTGACGAGCTGCTTTCTGTGACCGACGAGAACAGGTTCCTGTTGTGCGAGATGGCCGCCCGTCGTGCCCGCGACATCAACGACATGATGCGCAACCAGCACAACCGTGCCGAGCAGCTGTCCGACATCGAGGACATCTCCGCCTTCCTGAGCGATGACGAGGGCCATGCCCCCAACCCCCTCTCCATTGCCTTCGGCGAGATTGCCCCCAAGCACGACGAGGTCACGGGCAAGACGAGCACCGGCGCCCTGAGCTTCGACGAGGCCAACCTCAACGCCGCCCTCGGCCTGGCTCCCAGCGAGGCTCCCGCCGCCGAGGAGGAGGTCTCCATCGACGACCTCGTGTCCGAAATCGACGAGGCCCTTGAGGCCCAGGATGCCGCCCAGGCCAGCGACGAGGTCGCCGCTGATACCGACGAGACCGTAGAGGCCTAGTCGTGGCTTCGTTTGTTTGCCTGGTCCACTATCACGAGATCGGCCTTAAGGGAAACAACCGAAGCACCTTCGAGCACAAGCTGATAGACAACCTGCGGGCAACCCTCAAGGGGTTGCCCGTTTCGTCTGTGGAGCGCATCTCCGGCCACCTGCTTGTCCGACTCGACTCCGGTGCTTCTTCCGATGAGGCCCATGGCGTGTTCGAGCGCATCCGCCAGACGCCAGGCGTGGCCCGCGTCTCCTTCGCGCGCTGCTGCGAGGTGTCCTCGGAGCAGTACTGCGACGCCGCCTGGCGCGAGCTTGCCGCCTCAGGCGACTTCGAGACCTTCAAGGTGGAGGCACGTCGCTCCAACACGAACATCGAGCTGAACTCGCTCGACCTCAACCGCGAGGTGGGGTCGTACCTGTGCGAGCGCTTCCCCGACAAGAAGGTCCGCATGAAGGGCCAGGACCGCACGGTCCACGTCTACATCATCCAGGGCTCGGCGTACGTGTACGTGAAGACCGAGGAGGGCGTGGGCGGCCTGCCGGTGGGCTCTGCCGGCAAGGTCATCTCGCTTCTGAGCAGCGGCATCGACTCGCCGGTGGCCTCCTGGCGCATGCTGCGCCGCGGTGCCATCGTGATCGGCCTGCACTTCTCGGGACGCCCCCAGACGTCTGACACGAGCGAGTGGCTCGTCCAGGACATCATCGAGAAGCTCTCGCCTGCGGGCGGCTTCGGGCGTCTCTACGTGGTGCCCTTCGGCGACATCCAGCGCCGTATCGCCCGCGCTGTGCCCGATGACCTGCGCATCATCATGTACCGCCGCATGATGTTCTCCTTCGCCTGCCGCCTGTCGGCCATCGAGCATGCGAAGGCCCTCGTCACGGGCGAGTCGCTGGGCCAGGTGGCCTCCCAGACGCTCGAGAACATCATGGCGGTGGACGAGATGTCCACGCTGCCCGTGTTCCGCCCGCTCATCGGCAGCGACAAGCGCGAGATCATGGCCGAGGCCGAGCGCCTGGGCACGCTGGAGATTTCCAACCAGAAGGCGGCCGACTGCTGCACGCTCTTCATGCCGCGCAGCCCCGAGACCCATGTGCGCCTGAGCGAGGCGCACGAGGTGTGGGAGTCGTTCGACCACGAGGCCATGCTCGACGAGATGATGGGCCTTCTGGAGTACCGCAGCTTCAACTGCCCCTCGTATGTGGCGCCCAAGCAGTTCCACAAGATCCATCCCGAGCTTGCGCGCGCGGAGTTCGAGGCGTAGGCAGCAGGGTCGCAGAAAGGTTGACCGCTGAATGGTGGCGTGACGTTCGTCACGGGTTTTGTCAGGGGCGTCACGCGTGACGTCCCTGTGACAAAATTAATATGAACACCAGGTAGAGTGCCATATTTGTACTTCCGACACCCCCTGGGCGCACCGTATGGTTCGCCCAGGGGG
>CAVJGP010000152.1:0-6434 GCA_963648855.1 Alistipes onderdonkii
GCCTGCATGTCCCCGGCCCCGGCGCGCCCTCGCGCCCGCATGTCCCCGCCCTCTCGCCCGCTCGCCGCGCGCGCTCACGCCCTCACGCCCGCATGTCCCCCGGCCTCGCGCGCTACCCCCGGCGCTCGGCCAGCACGCTGCCCACGGCCTTCTTCAGCACGGCCATGTCGATGGGCTTGGACACGTGGGCGTCCATGCCGGCGGATAGGCAGGCTTGGACGTCCTCGGAGAAGGCGTTGGCGGTCATGGCGAGGATGGGGATGCGCGCCGCGCCCTCGTGCGAGCTCGCGCGAATCGCCCGGGTGGCCTCGTAGCCGTTCATCACGGGCATCTGCACGTCCATCAAAATCAGGTCGTACGCGCCCGGCGCCGAGCGCTCGAACGCCTCGACGGCATCCCGGCCGTTCTCGCACACCGTGCAGCTCGCGCCCTCCATGCCGAGCAGCTCCGCCAGGATCTCGGCGTTGATCGCGTTGTCCTCGGCACACAGGATGCGCATCCCCTTGAGCGACACGGCATCCTGCCCCTCGCCGGGACCCTGCTGCCCGGCCGCCGCAGCGCCGGCCTTGTCGCTGGCCTTCATGTCAAGCAGCACCTCGAAGCAGCTGCCGTGCCCCTTCTCGCTGGTAACGCTGATGGTGCCGCCCATGAGCTCCACCAGGCTCTTGGTGATGGCCATCCCCAGGCCCGTGCCCTGAATCTTGTTGGTGAGCGTGCTCTCCTCACGCGTGAAGGCGTCGAAGATCTTGTCCTGGAAGTCCGCGTCGATGCCCATGCCGTTGTCCCGCACCAGGAAGCGGAACCGCGCATGCGACGCCGAGCTTGCGGGAAGCTCCTCGACGCTGAAGCGGACGCTGCCGCCGGGCTGGGTGTATTTCACGGCGTTTGACAGCAGGTTGGAGAAGATCTGCGTCAGGCGCACCTCGTCGCCGCACAGCCACTCGTGGCGGATGTCGCCCACGGCCACCTCGAACGTCTGCCTGCGCGCCTCGGCCTGGGGACGGAACATGTCCTCGACGTTGCGGGCAAGCTCAAGGATGGAGAAGTCAGCGCAGTTGAGCGTCGTGGTGCCCAACTCTATCTTGTTCATGTCGAGCACCTCGTTGATGATTCCCAGCAGGTTCTGGGAGGAGGCCTGCATCCTGCGGGCGTACTCGCGCACCCGCGCCTCATCGGCCGCGTCGTGCTCGATGAGCGAGGCCAGGCCCACCACCGCGTTCATGGGGGTACGGATGTCGTGCGACATGTTGGCAAGGAAGTCCGTCTTCGCCCTGCTCGCGGCCTCGGCGGCCTGCAGGGCCTGCGCCGTCACGGCCTGCGCCGCGCCCAGCTCCGCGTTCAGGGCCTCCAGGCGCCTCAGGCTCTGCTCCTGCTGCTTGAGGCTCTCGCGCCCCAGCTCGGCCTTCTGCCTGGCCACGCTCACCTTGCTCAGGCTGAGGAAGAGGCCCGCCATCAGGAGGAGCAGCGCCGCCGCCATGGCAAGGGTCGAATGCAGGACCGTCTTCTGATAGGTGCCGAGCGAGCTCTCCACGAAGCCCTGCGACACGATGCACACGATGGTGCAGGAGCTGCCCTCGATGGGAGCATAGCCCAGGTAGTAGCCTCGCTCCCCTCCGTAGAGGCCCACGCCCGTCTCATGCGCGTCGAAGGCCGCCTGCAGCGACGCCGCCTGCTCATCGGTGAGGGCGTCGTCCTTTACCAGGTGTTTCAGCAGCGCGTAGTTCTGGAAGAGCTTTCCGTCGGACTGGTTGGTGTAGAACACCTCGCCGTCGTTGCCGACCATGAAGAGGAACGCCTCGCCGCTGTACGCGCTCATCTTGAGCGCCGCATCGATCTCGGCGCGGTCCACCAGCGCGCCTATCGCCGTGAAGGTCTGCCCGCCGAGCTCATACGCCTCGCACGGGATCGCCAGGAGGAACTTGCTGCGCGCCTGCTGGCCGTCGTTGTAGGAGATGAGCTTGGCGACCTCCTGCCCGGCCTTGAGGTCGCCCAGAAGGTCGCTCGGGATGTCGAGCCGGCGCTCCGTCCCGTCGACGGTCATCGCCGTGCCGTTGTCCTTGAGGAAGAAGACCTGCCAGCCCGTCTCGTCCTGAAGCGTGTCCACGAGGCGCGTGAAGCTCTCGCTGGCCAGAAGGTCGGCGTCGTCTTGGTCCGTATAGCTCTCGATGATGCGCAGACGGCTGTAGTAGTTCGCCACCTGCAGCTCGTAGTTCTGCTGCAGCTGCTCCACCACGGCGCTCATGCTGGCCTTGCCGCTGTCTTGTATGGCGTCGTCCATGCGCGCGAGCAGCGCCTTCACGCAGACGAAGGCAGCCAGCACAAACACTACGAGGAGGAGGAGGAGGATAGCCGCCACCCGTTGCGTCCGCACCGGGTTTTTCGCAGGCGGCATCTAGCTCACCACCTCGATGTAGTCCTGTGGGGCAGCCGGCTGCCGGCCGGCCATGATGGCCTGGGTCCACACGTCGAGCAGGTTGTCGTCGAGGGGCTGCGCAAGGTCGCCCTGCAGGCTGGACGCCACGCCGTCGGTGAGCAGCACGGAATACTCCTGCGCGTCGTCGATCGGCTCGCCGTCCACGGTCACGCCCTGCAACTCGAAACCCGCGCCCGCCGCCTTCACGGAGAGCTTCATGCCCGAGGCGACGGGCAGCTCGTAGACGCTTGCGGGGCAGAAGGCGCCGTCCAGGCCCGCGAGGTTGCGCTCCAGCAGCTCCTTCAGCTGCGCGCCGGTCACGCCCTGCTGGTACATGCTCACGGGCGACGCCTTGTTGCCGATCAGCAGTCTGAGCCTGTTCTGCGAGCATTCTCCCTGGTAGATGGAGGAGGTGAAGCAGTAGTACGGCGCCAGGGCAAGCTGCGCCCCGCACTCCTCGGCAACCGTGGACAGGATGGCGGATGCGGCGTCGCGGCCGCCGTGCTCGTTGAGGGCGAGTGGGTAGGTGGCCTCGAACGTCACCGACGCCGCGTCGGAGGAAGTCGCAGCATTGATGGCGTCGCGGAAAGCCTCGAAGGCCTGGGCCTCGTCCATCTCTCCGCTCACCAGGCCCCGGACGGCCACGTCGCTGGCGGCAAACGACGCCTGCGAGGCGTAGCGGATGTAGTACTGGTTGTTCTCGACCTGGTCCTCAAGGCCGGCCAGGCCGTCGGTGATGGACGCGACGGTCGGGTTGAACGAGATGACGCTGCTGCCGTCGGCGATGACGGCCTGCCCCTGCGCCGAGAGCATGTGCTCCAGCACGCTCATCGCGCACTCGAGCCGGTCCGGGTCGGCCTCCAGGTCCTTGCTGAACGCGACGTGCAGCGACGGCATCATATAGATGTAGCCCTCGTCGGAGGTCTGCGAGAAGTACGGCACGCGCACCAGCTCGGCGTCGGGCATCCAGCTCTGGCACAGCCTGAGGTGCACGGGCGAGCCGTGAAACATCGCCGCCTCGCCGTCCGTGAAGAGCTTCATCGCGCTGGCCGTGTCCACACTCAGGTCGTCCTGCGTGAAGCAGGAGTCCCTGAGCAGCGCGGATGCGTGCTTGAAGATGCTGCCCCAGAGCTTGTCGTCGAAGGCGATGTCGCCCTGCGCGCTTTCCGCCTGGGCGCGCCACGTGATGCCGTCGAGGCGCGTGAGCTCGCCGATGCCGCCGGCCTGGAGCATCTCGTGGCTCGACCAGTCCTGCGCCAGGTCGAGCGAGTAGGGCTTGATGCCCTGCCTGTGGAGGGCCTGGCACGCCTGCGCGTACTCCTCGTAGCTCTGCGGCAGGCTCAGGCCGCACTCCTCGAAGAGCGTCTTGTTGGCGATGATCGTCTGAGGGATGCCGCACACGGGCAGCCACGTGACCTGGCCCTCCTCGTCCTTGTAGTACTGCAGCGAGTACGAGGAGAACTCCGACACCACGTCGTAGGACGAGAAGTCGAGCAGGTGGGGCCGCAGGTCGCGCGCCTCCGTGCCGGCGAAGCGGCGCACGGTGATGATGTCGGGCAAATCGCCGTGCTCCAGCAGGTAGGCGTACAGGTCGAGGTCGTTGTTGCCCGCGATGAACTGGAGCTGCGCCTCGGGCATCCGCTCGTGCAGGTAGGGCGCGAGGCCGCAGAGCAAGTCGTTGTCCCACAGATACACCGTGAGGGGCTTGTCGGCGCCCTTCTTCGCGGCCTGCGTCTGCGTCTGCGCCTGCTCCTGCGAACCGCACCCCGTCAGGGCCATGGGCGCCGCGAGCACCGGCATCGCAACCGCCGCCGCCGTCACCAACTCACGCCTCGACACGTCCATCTGAACTGCCCGTCCCAACATCTCCCACGCAAAAAAGCGCTGCCCAGACAGACAGCGCTCCTCGTGGGGTTGCAACTGGCTGCCATTTCACAGGCCCTATAGCTTTGCGTCTCAGCCTTTCGACTGATTTGCCGAATATGAAGTTTCCAACGCACGTGAGTATAACCTGAACCGGCGTACTTGAGGGCGGGATAGCCGGAATGAACCTGCTGGCGGCGCGAATTTTGCCTGCGCCCCGGGCGGCAGGCGGGGGCGCAGGCGGGCTAGCCGCGCAGGCACGTTGGCGGGCGGGGGACGCGGGCAGCTGGTGGGGCGAGGTAAGGGGCGGCTGGCTACGCGAACGGCTAGCCGCGCAGGGCGTTCTCGAACTCTCGGCGAATCTCCTCGTTGGGGATGAAGGCCTCGCCCGCAGCCCCGTCATAGGCGAGGTACCCGAGGTGGATGAGCAGCGCCAGCACGTCGTTGCGGTCGCGCATCGTCACCATGTCGTTGGAGAAGCCGTCCACCTCCACGCGCACACGCTGCCCGCCGAGCATCGCCACAACGTCTTGCCGCAGGCCCTCGAGGTCGAGGTCGATGTAGGGGCGCAGGGCCTCATAGCTCTCGGTGGACGACCAGAAGCTCTTGAGCGTGCCCTGCAGCATGGCACACACGACGGAGCGAGGGTTGTAGACGTGCTCGCCGCCCAGCAGATACCCGTCATACCAGGAGCGCACGTCGGAAAAATCCCTACCCCACGTCCGGCACAGCCCCTCCACCTCGGCCTGCGTGAACCCGATGTAGTCCTGCAGGGGCTCCGGGTCGGTCATCGAGACCTCTTGGAACATGTTGAGCACCGAGTGGGTCCCATACTTCTTGATGGGAAGAATGCCCGTCATGTACGCCAGGGCGACGTAGGGCTTGTCTTTGAGCACGTCGCGCAGAAAGCCTATATAGGCCTCCTGGGCGATGCGATCGTGCGGGGCGTCGCGAAACAGCGCGTCCCACTCGTCAATCACGAAGACAAAACCGGGATGGTCGGGCTCTGCGGCGATGACCTGCGAGAACGCCTCGAAAAGCGTGGGGCAGTCCAGCTCCACGCGGCCCGGATAGGCCGCCGCAAGCTCGCCGGCGAGCTTGGAAGTCACGTATGCGGGCAGCTCGGCCGGCGAGGGCGCCGCGCTCAGAAGCTGGCGCATGTCGAGCCACACGACGTCGTAGGCGTTGAGATTGGCGGCGTATCCGGGCGTCTGGACGATGTCGAGATCGTCGAACAGGGCATGGGAGTCGATGCCGCGCTGGTAGTAGGCGCACAGCATGTTGGCGGCCATGGTCTTGCCGAAGCGGCGCGGGCGGCTCGAGCAGACGTAGCGCTCCCCGCCCTTGTTGATGCGCGCGTCAAGGATGGCGAGCAGGCCGCTCTTGTCGACGTAGATGCTGCCGTTGCGGTCCATCCGCATCGAGCGCATGCCTGGATTGAGATACAGCCCCATCCTCGCCCCCCCAAACGATTCGCGAAACCGCCGAAACAACGCCCACCCGGGTTCGTGCGCCCTGCCCCAGTACGTCCCGGCTTTGCCGACAGTGTATATGCCTCAGGCGTGCGGCGGGCGAGTCAAGAACGTTTTCCCAGGAAACGACGCGATGCACGCGACTCCTGCAGGCATCCCGCGCGAGGTTATGTAGACCTGGCAACCGTATCAGCTGAAGAGGCGTCTCCCACCTGTAGGAAGCCGTGCGCATGTCGCACCTCAGGAGTGAGCGGAGAGGACCGGAGCAGGGTTACGGCATCGTCGACCAGCCTCTCCACGCTCACCTTTCCCTGCGGATGCCGCAGACCGTGCGGGCAGGCTAGTCGCACGGACCGGCTAGCCACGCGGAGCAGCCGTCGTCGGCTGACCTCCCTGCGCTCACCTCCCCCTACGGACGCTGCAGACTGCGCGGACCTTTTCGAGCTGGTCGACCTGCCACTGCGGGATGAGGTGCGGGGAGGCGGGGTCCTTCATGGCCTGGATGGGAAGGACGACGCTGCAGGCCGCGATGCCGACGAAGGCCAGGGCGCCGAAAACCCAGTCGGCAGGCGCGACCGCGCCCGTGGTGACGACCGTCCAGATGTACCACACAGAGATGGGGAGGAATAGCAGCACGCTCGTCGCCATCCCGGGGTTGTACCAGGTCCCCATCTTCAGGTTCATCT
>CAVJGP010000153.1:0-6356 GCA_963648855.1 Alistipes onderdonkii
AGGGCCTTATCCATGGTGAGAAGCGTCGCGTCGCAACGCCGTGCCAAGACGAAGTAGAACATGTCGTAGGCGGGATGATCGAGCCGCACGCTTTCCGCAAGAGCCTCCACGTAGAGCTCCCGGTCGTCGCAAAACCGATCGACAAGCTCGGTGGCGGTGAAGGCGCGCATGGCAGCCATCTTGAAATCGGCCAAACCCGCCCGGACATACTTCCACTGGATGTTGTCGATTTCAGCATGGAACAAGGTTGGCGCCACGGCCTCCTCTTGCCCTGCTTGCTGGCGGAAGAAATCTGCCTCGGGTGCTGAGTGGACGATGGCGGTCGCCGCGCTTGCATCGAGAACGATCATGCCAGGCCCCCTTCGCCTATTGCGTCCATGAGCTGGCGGTCTCGTTCCTGGCGGCATTGACGCAGAAGCTCCACGTCACTCGGGAAGCCTTCGGGTTTCTCAAGCTTGGGCAAGCCGTCTATCTTGTCATAGACACGCTGGCGTTTCTGGGCCCTCGTCAAACCCTCCCCCTGGACGAGGGTAAACGGCTTGCGCTCCTGAGTGCCAGTCTGATGCAGATACGATTCAACGGCAACAACAGTCTGCTGGGCTATGCTTCTGTGCTCCAGCTCTGCACGCTCTTTGAGCTGGGCGTAAAGGTCGGGCGGAAAGTCGCGAACTTGCAAGGCGGGCATAGGCCCCTCGATTCACAAACGAGCATGCATAACGCATGCGTTTTGCCTGTGCATGAGTATAGCCAAAAGGTTCCGGGTGGGCAACAGGTGGCACCAACCTGGAATCCGCATCAATCCGGTGGACCTCATCGAGCAATGCGACAACGCCGGAACCTACCAGCTGCTCCAGGTCACAGCGCGCCTCCCGGGTGATACCATTTCGTACGAACGGCCATGACGAAGGGCGTGAGCTCGTTTCTCACTCCCAAGCGAGCTTTTCCTGCCCAAACGAGCGGGCTACTTTACACACGCAAGCCCCCTCCCGCCGCTCGCCTAGATATCCTTCGGCAGGTTCTTGTACACGCCCTGCCTGTGGCCAGCCCGCACGACCTCGATGAGCAGTCTGTCCTCAAAGACGCTCGTGAGGATGCGATAGGAGCCGACGCGATAGCGCCAGCCCCGCGCCGTGCCCTGAAGCTGCTTCGACCCCGGGATGGCCTTGGGGTTGCTGCAACCAACGAGGTTGTCTTCGACCCATTTCACGATCATGAGACGCTGCTTTTTGGGAACGTCGAGAAGCTGCTTGGTCGCGGCCCTCGACCACTCGACCTGGAAGCTCATTGGGCGTTCAGGGCCATCTTCATGACCTCGTCCATGGTGTACCGCACGCCGTCGTCCTCGCGCAGGGCCTCCTCGTACGCCTCCCTATCTGCGGCGTCCTCGACCTTTTCCAGCACCGCCTGCCTCACGACCTCGGAAAAGGAGCTGCCGACGAAGTCGGCATACGCCTGGATCCAGGACTTCTCTTCCGGTGCGAACCGTATCGCCGTTGCCTCCATTGCCATGGTGCCTCCCAACGTCAAAAGGTGTACTACATAGTAGTACACCTTTTGCGGGCAGCACTCAAGACTGTTTGCGCGCCTTATGCCACAAACAATGCCGAGCGCCTCCGCGCACCACCCGCCACCGACCACGCATCCGCGCCCGGCCACTGCACCAGCCCGGACGGTCGCGCGCCCGTCCGGGCCCACTCGCCTGCCGCCAACCCCCTACCCCCGAAACCCCGCCGCCCCCGTCTCGCCACCTCGTGGCAACCGAGGTGGCGCGAGGGCGTAACCGGCGGGCAACGAGCGCGAATCCGCCGCGTGGCAGGATGTGCCCCGTTGCCGCAAAGGGACATCGGGACATACGGGGAGGCTCATCATGGGCGAGCAGGTTCAGCAGGGGGCGGCCCTCACGCGCCGCGGCTTCATCGGGGCAAGCACGGGCGCGGCCGTCGCAGGCGCGGCGGCGGGGCTGCTCGGCGTAGGTGTGGGCTCGGCTGCGGGCGGCGTCGCGTTCGCCCGGGCCGAGCAAGTGAGCACGACGGGCTCCGAGGCCGCATACGACCTGCTCATCAAGGGCGGCAACGTCTACGGCGCCGACGGGGCATGCGACCTGGCCGTAAAGGACGGCCTCGTCGCCGCAGTGGGCGAGGTGGACCCCGCCGACGCCGCGCAGGTCATCGACGCCGCGGGCAAGCTCGTCTCGCCCAGCTTCTGCGACACGCACACCCACCTGGACAAGGCGTTCCAGATGGAGTACGAGGAGTACCGCGACAAGGTGCGCGAGCTGGAGGCCGAGTATTACGCCGGCGACGAGGTGGACTACGGCTACCCCGTGTGCGGCGGGTCGGAGAGCTACCTCATGGGGCTGCTCAAGGAGCAGAACGACGAGGACGGCCTCAAGGAGATTATCCGCACGCGCATAAGCCGCGCCCTGGATATGGCCATCGCCAACGGGACGGGCCTCATCAAGACGAACAACACCTGGGGGCCGCTGTCCGTCGAGGTGGTGGAGGGCCTCAAGCAGGAGTACGCCGGCAAGATCGACCTCAAGAACATCGTCATCTACACCTCCAACACCGAGGAGGGCGACGCCTGCACCATGACCGCCGAGAAGCTCGACGCGTACTGCGCAAGCGGCGCGGTGGACTTTCTGGGCGGCTACTTCGACGGCGACTACGGCTACGACGACATCGACGGCCTCTTCGAGCTGGCCGCCAAGTACGACCTGCCCATCGACGTGCACGTGTTGGAGACCGACGTGCCCCTGCTCAAGCCCTTCGACTACTTCCTCGACAAGGTGCTCGACTACGGCATGGAGGGCAAGGTGACATTCGGCCACCTCACCGCCCTGGACGCGCCCGGCATCGACGAGGACGAGCTGGCCGCCGTCATCGAGAAGGCCGCCAAGGCGCAGGCGAACGTGACCTCGCTCGTGTCGTGCAACATGTACCTCATGGGACGCAAGGCCGCCAACCCCGTGCGCCGCGGCCCCACCAGGCTCAAGCAGCTCATGGCGGCCGGCGTCAACTGCTGCTACGCCAGCGACAACATCCGCGACGCCTGGCGGCCCTACGGCAACGCCGACATGATGCAGGAGGCCATGGTGGCGGCCCACTGCATGCAGTACGCCTTCCCCGACGAGCTCGACACCATCTGGCAGATGGGCACCTACAACCCCGCCAAGAACGCCCTGGTAGATGGCTACGGCTGCGAGGTCGGCTGCCGCGCGGACCTCGTGGTGCTCGACGCCCCCAGCGCCGACGCCGCACTCATCAACCAAGCCAAGAAGCTCTGGGTGGTGAAGGCCGGCAAGGTCGTGGCCACCGACGGCGTGCTCGCGTAGGGGGAAGCGAGCCTTTCAGGCAACTCACACGAAGGCGCCGGCCGCTCGGCATTCCACCGGGCGGCCGGGCGCTTCTCGCTCTTTCTTCTTCGCTCGCTTCTCGCCCTACTCCTGCAGGATGGGGGTGCCGTCCTCGTTGGCGCCGACGATTACCTTGCCGTCGCCGTCGATGAGGCTGCCGTCCAGGCAGACCCACCAGCCCTGCTTGAAGTCCAGGTCGTAGGCCCAGTCGGGCAGAAGCTTGGCGTTGTCGCCGTAGGCGTTCTGCAGGATGAGCTCGCCGTTCTCGTCGCGGTCGAGCAGACCGTCGCCGTCCATGTCAAGGGCGTTGATCTTGCCGCTGCCCTGCTCGAAGTCGAAGCCGATCTCCTGCTTGATGTTCACAATCTGCATGATATCGAAGTACAGGTAGATCATGACGTTCTTGAGGGCCTCGTTGAGGGCCTCGTCGGCGTCGGCGCGCTCAAGGTAGGCCGCGCGCTCCTCGTCGGTGGTCAGGTTGAGCTCGTCGCCCTCGGCGCATCCCCAGAACTGCTCGATGGTCCTGAACTGGTCCTGCCCCGCGTCCGGGCCCCATCCCTCCACGGCAGTCCAAATGGTGGGCACCGTCCAGCTGATAGTGGTGGGCGCTTCGCCGTCGTAGTACTCCTTGGCCGTTATCTGACGTCGCTTGTAGCTGCGCAGCTTGACCTCGACGTTGAGCACGTTGCGGTGGTCCCAGGAACCGGGCAGGTCGGTGGCGGAGTAGCCCCAGCCGTCCTCGGGGCCGTAGTGGCTCAGGAGCGACGCGTCGATGCAGAAGGAGCCGCGGCCGGTGCGGATGAAGTTCTCAACGGTCTGGCCCGGAGCCTGGTAGGAGACGATGGTCCAGTTGTCGGAGGGCTCGTAGTCCTCAAGCTCGTGGTGCTCGAGCACCAGCTCGGTGTTGGGCGGGATGGCGCCCCAGTAGGAGCCCACCGAGATGTTCACGGCGCCGTTCTGGTTGGCGCTCAGCCAGATGACGGAGCGCGTGATGGGGTCGTAGTAGGGCCCACGGTAGTTGCGACCGTTGAGCGGCGAGCGCCAGGCGGTGTCGAAGCCGGTCTGAGGGAAGTCGTGGTAGTTGCCGTAATAGGGCGTGGCGCGGTTCACGTACAGGTAGTGCGAGCACGAGGCGAGGAACTGCAGGGCCTGGTCGTACTGCTCGCCCTCCAGAATCTCCTTGGAGTTGGCGGCCGTCGCGTGGGTGTAGGTGTCGGGCAGGTCGGCCTGGGTGGCCTCTTCGGCCACGGCCGCGCCGGCCAGGCCCATGCCCGCGACGCACGCCCCCGCCATGCCCGCCGCACCCTTGAGGAACGACCTCCTGCTGGTGGAAATCTCGCTCATGGTGAAACCCCCTTGCTCTCTGGGATGGCCTTGGGTGCAGTCCGGCGGGCATACGGCCCTCGCGAGTTGCTTGGAGGCGTCGTCCTTCTGCGCATCCCGTGACGAGCTTGAAATGGCGCGATGCCATCGACGCGCCGCCGATGCTTTGGCTTCTCGCGCATCCCACAGCAGGTCGTGGGCCCCTTGCTTGCCCGCGCCACGTGGCCCCGCCAGCCTGTTACCCCTCGGGCCATCCGACCCGATATGTGCGCCGGTCCCCACCGGACGCAACACGAGCATAAGGGCCGGGCACGCGGGAACGCGAGCAACCAAAGCTTCCACGCGTGAAACTTGACGTTTCATACCCAGGTGGCGCATGCTGCGAGGGCAAGGAGGCCCGACGCGCCGCAAGGGGACGCCGCGCCGGGCGCACGCCGCGAGGCGAAAGGCGGGGACGCTGTGAACCTGACGCAGATGCGCAACTTCATGCTCATGTACGGCTGCGACACCTTCGTGGAGGCGGCGCGGAAATCCGGCGTCACGAGCCAGGGTTTCACCAAGTCGATGCGCGCCTTGGAGCGCGAGCTGGGCGTGCCCCTCTTCGAGGCCGACGGCGCAGGACGGCAGGCGCCGACCCCCTACGCGCTCGTCCTGCGCGACTTCTGCGAGCAGACGCTTCCTGCCTGGGGCGAGGCCCTGCATCAGATGGAGCGCATACGAGACGGCGAGCGCGAAAGCCTCAAGGTGGCTGTGGCCGCAGGCACGATGTCGCTTCTGGGCATCGGCTTCTTCGACGGCTTCCGCTCGGCCCATCCCGAAATCGACCTCGGCTGCACCAACATGTCCGACCTCGACGCCGAGAATGCCCTGCGCACGGGCGCGGCGCAGGCGGCCATCACGGTGCTGCCCGCGCCGAGCTTCGAGACGCGCGGCCTGGGGACGAGCAGGCTGTACGCCTGGGTGCCGGCGAGCCATCCCCTCGCCAACCGCCGCGAGCTCGACATGGCCGACCTTTCTGGGCAGCACGTAGCCCTCGTGGGGCCAAACTACAAGGGTTACCAGGGGTTTCTCGCCATCTGCGAGCGCGATGGCATTCACCCCGCAAGCGTGACGGCGCTCTCGGAGAACTCCATCCTGCACGAGTTCGCGCGAGAAGGACGCGGCATCGCCTTCACCTCCGAGCATCTGTTGCAGCTCTTCGCCGACGACGCGGCCGTCGTGGCCTTGCCCGTGCGCAGCGCCTGCGTGGAGGTGGGCCTGGCCTGGTCGCGTGAGCGCAGCGTCACGCCGGGCCTGGTGGCCCTCATCGACTACTGCCGGCGCGACCCCCGGGGGCTGCCCAGCCGCATACGCGACGCGATGCGGCCTTCCAAGCACAGCGGGCCACGCTGAGCGGCCGGACGGCGGGCGTCCGCGACGAGAAAGACCACCTCAAAGGCCCAAAGTTGGATGAGATTGGCCGATTGCATGCAGATTGAGGTGGCAGTGAGGGTACAGTTGAATCAACCACCTCATCTACCTGGGCTTTTGCTGAAGCTCGAAAATCAGGCTTCAACTTTCTGCATGCAATTGGGAATCTCATCCACGAATCGGCATCCAAGGCACGCATGGCCCGCACGCGCCCTCGCCCGCCCGCATGTCCCCGGCCCCGGCGCGCCCCCTCGCTCGTCCCCTCGCC
>CAVJGP010000154.1:0-6327 GCA_963648855.1 Alistipes onderdonkii
GTGCAGGCGCGTCGACGTGGCCGCCATGCTTGGGGGCGGCGTGAACCTGGAGGAGCGGGCCCGCCAGGTGCGCTACGAGCTGGCCTGGGAGCTTGCCCGCAGCCTGGCGCAGGAGCGCGGCGTGCCTGTGGAGACGTGCCGCGTGTTGGTAGCGCACACGGCCGACGACCGCGCCGAGACCTTCCTCATGCGGGCCCTCACGGGCGCGGGCATCGGGGGGTTGAGCGGGATGCGCCCCCAGCGCGGGATTGTCGCGCGTCCCCTCATCGGGAGCACCAAGGCCGAGCTGCGCGCCGAGCTTGAGGCTCAGGGGATCGGCTGGTGCGAGGACTCGACCAACGCACAGGACGTCGCCACACGCTCCTACATCCGCCACCACGTGCTGCCTGCGCTCGTCGAGCGCGACCCGGCGTTCCCTAAGACGCTCGGCCGCAGCCTGGACGTGATGGCCCGTGAGGACGAGCTGCTCTGCCGCCTTGCATGCGAGGCGTTTGCACGGGCCCTCCGGCCCTCCCGGGCGGGGTGGTGCGTGCTGGATTGCGATGCGTTGGGGCAGGTGGACGAGGCGCTCGCCGCGCGGTGCGTGAGGCTTGCGTTTGAGCGGGCCCTGGGGGCCCAGGCCGCCCTTGACGTGCGCTTCGAGGCCCGCCACATCGAGGTGGCGCTTGCCCTCGCGGCCCAGGGCACGGGCTCGTGCAGCCTGCCTGGGGGGCTTTCGGCGCGCGTCGAGGGGCGCGACCTGGTCCTGCGTGGCCCGGCGGCGTCTGAGCCGCCGGCCGACGTGGAGCTTCCCGTGCCGGGACATGTGACGTGGGGCGAGGTGAGCATCGCCGCCGAGCTCATGGATTGCGCGGGCGAGCCTGCCCGGGAGGTGGCCGCACGTCGCCGCCGCGACCTTGCGCAGCGCGGGCTTGTCGAGGGGAGGGACTTCGTACTTGTGGACGCGCGCGTGGCCACAGGGCCGCTGTGCGTGGGCAGCCCCAGGCTGGGGGAGCGTATGCAGCCATTTGGCATGGCCGGCGCCTCCAAGCTCTTGAGCGACCTTCTGCCCCAGGCGGGCGTTGCCGCCCGCGACCGCCCCTGGGTACCCGTCATTCGGGGGCCGCAAGGGCCTTCGGGGGAGCGCCCCTGTGTGTGGGTTGGGGGAATTCGCCTTGATGGGCGTGCGGCGTGGAATGAGAAAACGACCAGCTTGATACAATTATCGATTGCTTAGGTGAACAGCCCGTCTCGTCGCGGCAACGCGGCGACCTATCTCTAGGGGGATCCCTTGCCGTACAGCATGTCCAACGATATCGACCACGTCCTCTTCACCGAGGAGCAACTCGCCGAGCGCGTCAAGGAGCTCGGCGCCCAGATCACGCGCGACTACGCGGAGAACCCGCCGCTCGTCGTGTGCATCCTGCGCGGCGCGGCCACCTTCGCCGGCGACCTTGTGCGTGCCATCGACCTGCCGCTCGAGATTGACTACATGGCCATCTCCAGCTACGGCGCGTCCACGCGCTCTTCCGGCATCCTGCGCATCGTGAAGGACCTCGACACCGACGTGAAGGACCGCGACGTCATCGTCATCGAGGACGTGCTCGACTCGGGCCTCACCCTGCGCTACCTCACGGCCAACCTCGCCGCGCGCGGCGTGCGCTCCTGCGAGGTCGCCACGCTTCTGTGCAAGCGCACCACGGCCGAGATCGACCCGCGCTACGTGGGCTTCCAGTGCCCCGACGAGTTCGTGGTGGGCTACGGCCTGGACTTCGCCCAGAAGTACCGCAACCTTCCCTACATCGGCGTGCTCAAGCCCGAGGTGTACGAGGGCTAACGCTGGCAGGCCCTCGCGTGCCCGTGCCGTTCTTGCCGCTTAGGTGCGGCGGGACTCGCACACAAGCATCGAGGCCCACACCGAGCGGAACCACCCCCAACAGAGCTGCCCCATGGCGGCTGCTTAGGAGTCACAAGGTGAGCGAAGAAAACAAGGACAACCAAAACGACGCCCCCAAGGGCGCCGAGGGCGGCAAGCACGCCGCCAAGCCCGAGGGGGCGCGCGGCGGCGACGATCGTCGCGCCCGCATGAAGGAGCTGCTCAATCCCATCGAGACCTCCGATGGCAAGGGCGACGGCCCCAAGAAGCCCAACTGGCGCAGCATCCTGCTGTACGCCCTCATCCTCGTGGTGGTGGCCGTGGCGGTGTCCAGCGCCGTGCAGCGCCAGGCCGAGCAGGGCACCGAGGAGCTCGCGACGAGCGAGTTCGTGAGCGCCGTGGAGGCCGGCCAGGTGAGCGAGGCCACCTACGTGGCGACGTCGTACACCATCAACGGCAAGTACTGGCCCGACGCGAGCAAGGTGGGCGACGAGAGCGCGCTCGTGCCCTTCACCTCCACCTACCTGGGCACCGACTCGCTGGCCGAGCTCATGGCCTCGCATCCCGACGTCAAGTACGTGGCCGACGTCTCCACCACGCCCGCCTGGGTGAGCATCCTCTCCAGCATGCTGCCCATGCTCATCCTCATCGGTGTGATGGCGTACTTCATGAACAAGTTCGCCGACCCCACGGGCGGTGCCATGGGCTTCGGCAAGACCAAGGCCCAGACCACCGACGCCACGCGCCCCAAGGTGAAGTTCGAGGACGTGGCGGGCTGCGACGAGGCGCTCGAGGAGCTCAAGGAGATCAAGGACTTCCTCGACAACCCCGAGAAGTACCAGGAGATCGGCGCGAAGATCCCGCGCGGCGTGCTCCTCGTGGGCCCTCCCGGCACGGGCAAGACGCTGCTCGCCAAGGCCGTGGCCGGCGAGGCGGGCGTGCCCTTCTTCCAGATCTCCGGCTCGGGCTTCGTCGAGATGTTTGTGGGTGTGGGCGCCTCGCGCGTGCGCGACCTCTTTGCCAAGGCCAAGGAGCAGGCGCCCTCCATCATCTTCATCGACGAGATCGACGCCGTGGGTCGCCAGCGCGGCACCGGTGTGGGCGGCGGCCACGACGAGCGCGAGCAGACCCTCAACCAGCTGCTCGTGGAGATGGACGGCTTCGAGGACCACCAGAGCGTCATCCTCATGGCGGCCACGAACCGCCCCGACGTGCTCGACCCCGCCCTCCTGCGCCCCGGCCGCTTCGACCGCCAGGTGACGGTGGACCGCCCCGACGTGAAGGGCCGCGAGGCCATCCTCAAGATCCACTCGCGCAACAAGCCCCTCTCCACCGACGTGGACCTGGAGCGCGTGGCACAGCTCACCCCGGGCTTCTCCGGCGCCGACCTGGGCAACCTCATGAACGAGAGCGCCCTGCTCGCCGCCCGCCGCCGTCACGAGCGCATCGGCATGGACGAGATCACCGAGTCCATGGAGCGCTGCATCGCCGGCCCGGCGCGCAAGAGCCGCGTCATGACCGACACCGAGCGCAAGACCATCGCGTATCACGAGTCGGGCCACGCCCTGGTGGGCCACAAGCTCGCCAACGCCGACCCGGTGAAGAAGATCTCCATCATCCCCCGAGGCCAGGCGCTGGGCTACACCCTGTCGATGCCCGACGAGGACCACTTCCTCCAGACGCGCAACGCCATGCTCGACAGCCTCGCCATGATGCTGGGCGGCCGCACCGCCGAGGAGCTGTTCTGCGACGACATCACCACCGGCGCCTCCAACGACATCGAGCGAGCCACGAAGACGGCGCGCAGCATGGTGGTGAGCTACGGCATGTGCGAGGAGCTGGGCCCGCAGATGTACGGCGAGCCCAACCACGAGGTGTTCCTGGGCCGCGACTTCGCCAACCAGGGCAACTACTCGCCCGAGACGGCGCACCGCATCGACCTCGAGGTCTCCCGCCTCATCAAGGAGGCCCACGAGCGCGCCCGCAAGATCCTTGCCGACAACGCCGAGCAGATGCACCTCATGGCGAGCGTCCTGCTTGAGCGCGAGACGGTGGACGGCGACGCCTGCCAGGCGCTTCTCGACAACCGCTGGGCCGAGTATCTGGCCGGCGAGGACGAGCAGAAGGCCAAGATCGCCGCAGCCGACGCCGCCAAGACGGCCGAGGAGCAGGCCGCCAAGGCCGCCGAGGTCGTCTCCGAGGTGAAGGTGGAGTCCGCCGACGCACAGATCCTCACGAACTCCGACGGCTCCACCACGGTGGTGTACGACGGCCGCGAGACGCGCCTGCCCGCCGTGGACGAGCCCGCTAAGCCCGAGGATGCGAAGCAGGGCGAGGAGCAGAAGTAGGACGCCCGCGGCTACCTGCCACACAGGTTCGAACGAGCGACACAAGAAGGGGACGTCAGCCCTGAGCGGCTGGCGTCCCCTTTGTCATTTCATGAGGCCTGTACCTGTCGTTCGTGTCTGCCAGGCAAGATGCTTCGGACGCTCGTTCTTGCGCCGAGTGCGCCCGGCGCGCGCTGCAGTGTCGCTACGCGATGAGCACGGCGAGCAGCCACACGAGGGCCACGAGCACGGTGCTCATGCTCGTGGGGCCCATGAGGCGGTCGAACTTCTCGTGGTCGGGCTCGCGCCACATCGCCGTGAGCACCTTGACCCAGCCGGCGCAGGATGCCAGACACAGGACGTAGGACAGCGGGTTGGCCACGCCCAGGCCGGCCAGGCTCGCCAGGAAGAGTGCGGCGCTGCACGCGAGCAGGGCCGTCTGGTACACGCGCATCTTGGGGTCGCCGAGCATGTTGGCCACCGTGCGCTTGCCCTTGGCGGCGTCGCGCTTGGCGTCGCGCATGTTGTTCACGTTCATCACGGCCATGACGGGAAGGCCCAGCGCGATGCCGGCCACCAGGCTCACCCACGTGAACTCATGCAGGTAGAGGAAGGAGCCGCCCACCACGGCCACCAGGCCGAAGAAGATGAAGCTCATGATGTCGCCCAGGCCGATGTAGCCGTAGGGGTGCTTGCCCATGGTGTAGAGGATGGCCGCCGCGATGCTTGCCAGGCCGAGCACCGCAAAGGCGACGATGGCCACCCAGCTGGAACCGGTGAGGGCGGGGCCGCCCGTGAACGCCACGATGATGAGCGCCATGCCCATCGCGAAGGTCACGACGCAGCTCACGACGAGGGCCACGCGCATCTGGGCCAGGGTGATGACGCCGCGCTGCAGGCCGCGCTTGGGCCCCACGCGCGTCTCGTCGTCCAGGCCGTGGGTGAGGTCGCCGTAGTCGTCGGCGAAGTTCGCGATGACCTGCAGCAGCATGCTCGTCACGAACATGAGGACGAAGACCTCGACGCGGAAAAGGCCCTGGCACGCGGCGATGCCTGCGGCCACGAGCGAGCCGGCCGCCGCGAGGGGAAGCGTGCGGGGGCGCGTAGCCTCCAGCCAGGCGGCACGTTTCTCTTGGGCGCTGAAGGTGGGCTGTGCTTGCATATGGTGCTCCTATACGGGCGGGAATCCTCTATATATGGTGTGCCGTGCCAGTATGAAGGTCGCTGGGCCACAAATTATGGAGAAGGCCTGCCGCTCGCCGATAGCCGCGCCCGCGAAGGGTGCTAAGGCGCCGGGAGGTCAAAGCCCCAGCGTGTCGGGCCATTCCGCCAACGGCGAAAGTTTATCGCACAAACCTCTTGACGGCCTTAGCTGCGATTTCGTGGTTCTCTAAATGTAGTATGAATTATGGTTCACAAACACAATATGCTGTGTCCGTCTTTACCTGTCCGGACTTTGGCTATCATCTAGCCCCGCAGTCAAGAACCACAGAAAGGCGGTTGTACACATGAAGATTCTCAAGCGCAACGGTTCGGAGGAGACGTTCGACGTTACCAAGATCGTCAACGCCATCGCCAAGGCGAACAACGTGGTGGAGCCCGACCATCAGCTCCCCGCCTTCATGGTACGCCGCATCGCCGACAAGGTTGAGGACGCCTGCGCCACCTGTGGCCACACCGTGTCGGTGGAGGAGGTCCAGGACCTGGTGGAGAACCAGATCATGGCCGCCGAGGCCTACGAGGTGGCGCGCCACTACATCACCTACCGCTACGTGCAGAACATCAAGCGCACGCGCAACACCACCGACGACAAGATCCTCTCGCTCATCGAGTGCAACAACGAGGAGGTCATGCAGGAGAACTCCAACAAGAACCCCACCGTGAACTCCGTGCAGCGCGACTACATGGCCGGCGAGGTGTCCAAGGACCTCACGCGCCGCATGCTGCTGCCCGAGGACGTGGTGAAGGCTCACGAGGAGGGCATCATCCACTTCCATGACTCCGACTACTTCGCCCAGCACATCCACAACTGCGACCTGGTGAACCTGGAGGACATGCTCCAGAACGGCACCGTCATCTCCGGCACCCTCATCGAGCGCCCGCACAGCTTCTCCACCGCGTGCAACATCGCCACGCAGATCATCG
>CAVJGP010000155.1:0-6318 GCA_963648855.1 Alistipes onderdonkii
GTCGCGCCCACAAGGCAGCCGTGTGACTGTAGCGAACGTGACACCTAGGCTTGCGATGATACCAGAACGTCGTTGGCCCCGACGCGCACCGTGACCGGCACACCCGCCGAAAGGCCCATTTCGTCCAGGCAGGCGAGCTCCAAATCGGCCAGGAGGCGCTGGCCGCTGCCGAGTGTCACGCTCACGTGGGCGTTGACGGCCCCGGGCACCACCTCGCCCACGACGCCCTCGAAGGCGTTGCCCGCCGAGTACAGCACGTCGTCGCGGTCGCGCGCGTCGATGACGAGGTCGCTTGCGTTGATGTGCGCCGTGGCCCGCACGCCCTCGCGAAGCCCGAGCTGGCGGATGGCCTCCATGGTGATGTCGGCCTTGACGAGGCCGTCGGGGGTCTCGATGGTCACGACGCCGTTCACGGCGCCCTCACGCACGGCGAGCACCGTGCCGCTCAGCTGGTTGGCCGCAGACAGCTTATACATGCAGGTCTCCTTTCGCCAGATCGTTCAAGGCGCGCTCGAGCACGGCGGCGTCGCCCTCCCAGGGCACGGGGCCGCCCGCGCGCACCATGGTGTCCTCGCAGCCCTTGCCGCTCACAAGCACCACGGCGGGACGCGTGGCCTGCGCAAGGCACAGGCGGATGGCCCGCTCGCGGTCGCACTCGATGACCCAGTTGTCGTTGCCCTGCTCGCGCACGCGTGCGGCGATGGTGTCGCAGATGTCCTCGACGCGCTCGGGGCCGGGATCGTCCTCGGTGATGACGATGCGGTCGGCGTATGTGCCCGCAGCCACGCCCATGGTGTCGCGCCGGTCGATGCCCTTGCCGCCCGTGGCGCCGAAGACGCAGCACAGCTCGTGGTCGGGATAGTTCTGGCGCAGCTCGCGCAGGACTATCTCCAGGCTCATGCCGTTGTGCGCGAAGTCCACCACGGGCACGATGCCCTCCACGGGGCTCGGCACCATCTGCATGCGCCCAGGCACGCTCACGGCCTCAAGGCCGGCCTTCACATACGCTTGCTCCACGCCCAGACCCTCGGCCATGCCCACCACGAGCAGGGCGTTGAGCGCGTTAAAGTGCGAGGGCGAGGGCAGCGTGAAGGCGAGCGTGCCCCGAGGCGTGCGCACGGCCATCTCCACGCCGGCGGGGCCCATCTGCGCGCGCTCGAGGAACACATCGGCCCCCTCGTCGCGCTCCGAGCAGGTAAGGACGCGCTCGCAGCCCGCCTGCGCCGCCGCGAGGACGCGCTGGGCATGATCGATGTCCAGGCTCACCACGCCGCACCTGGCCTGGGAGAACACCTTGAGCTTGCTTGAGAAGTAGTCCTCGAAGTCGGGGTGCTCGATGGGCGAGATGTGGTCCTCGCCGATGTTGGTGAAGCCCACCACGGCGAAGTCCACGCCGAAGGTGCGATCGTACTTGAGGGCCTGGCTCGACGCCTCCATCACGAGCTCACGCGCCCCCACGCTCACGGCGTTGGCGATGTGCGCCTCAAGCTCGAAGGCCTCGGGCGTGGTGAGCTTGGAGGAGCCGCAGGTCACGCCGTCGTCGAGCGTGATGCTCGAGAAGATGGGCGTGGCGTGGGTCCCCAGGGCCTGGGCACGGGCGTCGAGCACGCTCTTGAGGTAGTAGGCGCACGTGGTTTTGCCCTTGGTGCCCGTGAAGGCGCAGGTGGCGATGGCGCCCGAGGGGTGGTCGTAGAGCATGTCGGCCAGAACGCCCATGGCGCGGCGCACGTCGCTCACCGCCACGCAGGGGGCGTCGATGCCCTCGAAGGGGGCCTCGGCCAGGTAGGCCACGGCCCCGGCGGCAAGCGAGGCCTCAAGGTACTCGCGCTTGAAGGCGCGGCCCTTGCACACGAAGAGCGTGCCGGGCACCACCTCGCGCGAGTCGGCGGTGATGAAGTCGATGACGGGCTGCTTGGTGCCGGTAAGCAGGGCGCAGCCGCGCAGGACCTGCGCCTCGCGCAAGGCCTCGAGGTAGGTGCTCAGGGGGACGGAGGTCCTATGGGGTGCTTGCATAGGCTGTGAGACTCCCAACATAAGGCCCCGCGCGACGGGTTTCGACGCGCGGGGCTGCGTGCCTGACGTTGTGCGGGCGCTATTCTACTCCACCGGGTCCTTGCAGTCCTCGAACTGCGAGTTATAGAGCTCGGCGTAGAAGCCGCCCTGGGCCAGCAGCTCGTCGTGGCTGCCCTGCTCCACGATGTCGCCGTCGCGGATCACGAGGATGAGGTCGGCGTTGCGGATGGTGGAGAGGCGGTGCGCGATGACGAAGCTCGTGCGCCCCGCCATGAGGTTGTCCATGGCGGCCTGGATGCGCCCCTCGGTGCGGGTGTCCACCGAGCTCGTGGCCTCGTCGAGGATGAGCATGCGCCGGTCGGCCAGGATGGCGCGGGCGATGGTGAGGAGCTGGCGCTGGCCCTGGCTGATGTTGCTCGCGTCCTCGTTGATCACGAAGTCGTAGCCACCGGGCAGCTGCGAGATGAAGTGGTCGGCATAGGCGCTCTTGGCCGCCGCGCGCACCTCCTCGTCGGTGGCCTCGAGCCTGCCGTAGCGGATGTTCTCGGCCACGCTGGCGTTGTAGAGCCACGTCTCCTGCAGCACCATGCCGAAGTTGGCGCGCACCTGGGCGCGGGAGAGGTCGCTCAGGTCGTGGCCGTCCACGCGGATGGAGCCGCCCGACACGTCGTAGAAGCGCATGAGGAGCTTCACCATGGTGGTCTTGCCCGCGCCCGTGGGACCCACGAGGGCCACGGTTTGGCCTGCCTCCACGTGGGCGGAGAAGTCCCTGATGACGGGCGTGCCGGGCACGTAGCCGAAGGACACGTGGTCGAAGTCCACCTCGCCCGTGAGGCCGCCCACGGGCAGCGCGAGGTCGGCCTGACGCTCCTCCTCGGGCTCGGCCAGGAACTCGAAGATGCGCTCGCCGGAGGCGGCCATCTGCTGGAGCATCGAGGACACCTGGCTGAGCTGAGCCAGCGGCTGGGTGAAGTTCTTCACGTACTGGATGAAGGCCTGGATGTCGCCCACCGTGATGACGCCCGAGGCCGCGAAGTAGCTGCCAAGGATGGCCACGGCCACGTAGCCCAGGTTGCCCACGAAGTCCATGAGGGGCTTCATGAGGCCGCTGAAGAACTGCGACTTCCAGGCGCTCTCGTAGAGCTTGCCGTTCACGGCGTCGAAGTCGGAGATGAAGCGCTCCTCGACCCCGAAGGCGCTCACGACGTTCTGGCCCGAGAAGCCCTCCTCCACCATGCCGTCGATGGTGCCGAGCGTCTCCTGCTGGGCCTTGAAGTACTTCTGCGAGAAGCCCACCACGAAGCCGATGAGCGCCAGCGACACCGGCACGATGAGCACGGTGACGAGGGTCATGAGCGGGTTGATGGTGAGCATCATCACAAGCACGCCCACCACGGTGACGAGCGACGTCACGAGCTGGGTGAGGCCCTGGTTGAGGCCCTGGCCCAGCGTGTCCACGTCGTTGGTGATGCGCGAGAGCGTGTCGCCGATGGAGTTGCGCTCGAAGTAGCCGAAGGGCATGCGGTTGATCTTGCGCGAGATCTCCTCGCGCAGGCGGTAGCAGGTGCGCTGCGTGATGCCCGTCATGAGCCATCCCTGCACGAAGTTGCACGCGGCCGAGGTGGCGTAGATGGAAAGCGCGCACACCAAGATGGTGGCGATGGCGGAGAAGTCGATGCCGCCCGTGCCGCCCACCTTGGCCACCAGGCCGTTGAAGAGCTCGGTGGTAGCCTGCGAGAGCACCTTGGGGCCAACGATGTTGAAGACGGTTGCCCCGATGGCGAACACCGCCACGGCAATGAGGGAGAGCTTGTATTCGGCCAGGTAGGACCACAGTTTGCGCAGCGTGCCCTTGAAGTCCTTGGCCTTCTCGCCGCTACCCTGTCCCGGGTGCGGGGGGCCTGCGTGATGGCGCTTCTTGGGCGCCTCAAGGCCGCCGGAGGAGAAGTTGTTGGCGACGTAGCCCTTGCCGGAAGCGGCCTGCTGGGCGGGCGCGGCGGGGCGGGCGTTCTTGGGGCTACGCATGGGCGCTCACCCCCTTTCCGAGCTCGTCATCCGAGAGCTGAGACGCGGCAATCTCGCGATACTCCGGGCAGGTCTGGAGAAGCTCGGCATGCGTGCCGCAGCCCACCACGGCGCCCTCGCTCAGCACCACGATGCGGTCGGCGCCCATGACGGTGGCGATGCGCTGTGCCACGATGACCACGGTCTTGTCGGCGAGCTTCTGCGAGAGGTCGGCACGCAGGCGGGCGTCGGTCTTGTAGTCGAGCGCCGAGAAGGAGTCGTCGAAGATGTAGGCGCGCGCGTCTGCCGCCAGGGCGCGAGCGATGGCGAGGCGCTGGCGCTGGCCTCCCGAGAGGTTCGCGCCTCCCTGAGAGACAGGCGCGTCCATGCCGCCCTCGCGGCCGTCCACGAACTCGCTTGCCTGGGCCACGTCCAGGGCGAGGCGCTTGCGGCCCTCGTCCATGGCGGGGTTCGAGAAGCTCACGTTGGAGTCCACGGTGCCCGAGAACAGGAAGGACTTCTGCGGCGCGTAGCCCAGGCACGACCGCAGCTGGGCCAGCGGCATGTCGCGCACGTCCACGCCGTCGATGAGGACGCGCCCCGAGGTGACGTCGTAGAAGCGCTCGATGAGCTTCACGAGGGTGGACTTGCCCGAGCCCGTGGCGCCGATTACGGCAAGCGTCTGGCCCGGCTCGGCGACGAAGGACACGTGCTCCAGGGCATTCTTGGACGAGGCGTCGTAGGCGAAGCACACGTCGTCGAACTCGATGCGCGCACCGGGGGCATCGCCCAGAGTCGCGGGCTGCACGCCGGGCTTGTCGGCCACGGCGGGCTCGCAGGCCAGCACCTCCTCGATGCGGTCGGCCGCCACGCCGGCGCGGGGCAGCATGATAGAGATCATGCCGATCATGAGGAAGCTCATCACCACGAGCATGCTGTACGTGATGAACGCGATGAGGTCGCCCGTCTGGATGGTACCCGCGTCCACATAATGGCTGCCCACCCACACGATGGCGACGCTCGTGGCGTTCATCACAAGCTGCATGGCCGGCATCATGAAGGTCATCGCGCGGTTGGTGAAGAGCTGGGCGGAGAGCAGCTCGGTGTTGGCGCGCGCGAAGCGCTCCTCCTCGTGGGCCTCGCGTCCGAAGGCGCGGATGACGGGCAGGCCGGTGAGGATCTCGCGCGAGACGAGGTTGAGCTTGTCGATGAGCTTCTGCATGAGGCGGAACTTCGGCATCGCCACCACCATGAGCAGGCCGATGATGAGGAACACCGCCGCCACCGACAGCGCGATGACCCATGCCATGGAGATGTTGGTGCGCGCCACCATCACGATGCCCGCCACGGCCAAAATGGGGCTGTAGAGCACCATGCGCAGGAACATGACCTCCACCATCTGGATAAGCTGGATATCGTTGGTGCAGCGCGTGATGAGCGAGGCGGTGGAGAAGGAGTCCACCTGCGAGGCCGACAGGCGGATGACCTTGGAGTACACGCGGGAGCGCAGGTCGCGGGCGATCTTGGCACCGGTGCGCGAGGCGAGAAGGCTCACGAGCACGTTGCCCACCATGGACAGCGCTGCGATGCCGAGCATCATGAGGCCCACGCGCTTGAGGTAGCCCATCTGCACGTCTGCCAGGTCATAGCCCAGGGCCGTGTACTCCTGCTGCGCGGCCGCCAGGGCCTTCTGGGCGAGAATGGTGTCAGAATCGGCATCGTTCTGGCCGGGGAAATACACATCTGCCAGCGGCTTTGTCATGAGGTCATCAAGCGCCTCGCGCTGGGAGCGGCCCTCGTCAGTCAGCGACCAGGTGCCGTCGGCCTGCTGGGCGTACGCATCGGCGAAGAGCTGGGCGTCGTCGCCGCTAAGGCTGGCGGCCACGGCGTCATGCGTGGAGGCGGTGAGCGCGTCGCAGGCGACGTCCTCGACGCCCGACTGCTGGATGCCCACGTCCACGATGTCGCTCGTGAAGCTGGGCAGCATCATGTCGCAAAACGCCAGCACGATGAGCAGGGCGAACACGGCGGCGACGGCCGCGAGGTGGCCCCTGAGGTACTTGAGCATACGCAAGGCTGGACTTCTCCTTCCGGGGGAGGCGCTGCGCGGCGGGCGAACGACGGGCGCGCAGCGAGGCGAAGACGCGAATTCGTGGGGGTATACCCCATCGGCGATGAGGCTAGCGGGAGATGCGGGGAGTAACGGAAAGATTGCATGGAATGGGGGCGCGGAGGGGCGGGGAGTTCGAGTGCAAGCGCACGGGGCCCGACGCGGCGTCTCAGTGCTCAAACAGTTTTGGT
>CAVJGP010000156.1:0-6255 GCA_963648855.1 Alistipes onderdonkii
GCCTCCTGCCTCGATTTCACTCGCAAAACTGCGCCAGAGGGGCACCGGCCCGCCCACGGAAGGCACCCTCGACATTCCTTGGGGGGGCAAAGGTCAAGAGATTAATTATTGTGCCAAGTGCCGCCTGTTCAAATATGAACGAACGGCCATCTTGAGCACGGGGAGACGCCGGATTCCCTTGAAGACGCCGGCGGCATTCCTTGTAAAACTGAAGACTAGCAGCGCAGCCATTGCGTTGGGTATCAACGGTCCAAGTACGAGGGCGGCCATCCACAGCACGCCCTCTCCCCTAGTGCTTCTTCACCAGCGGTTCCTGCTTGTTCACGATGCCCTTGAAGGGGGTGGTGAACAGGATGCGCAGGTCGAACATGAGCGACCAGTTCTCGATGTAGTACAGGTCGTACTCCACGCGGTCTTGGATGGAGGTGTCGCCGCGCAGGCCGTTCACCTGGGCCCAGCCGGTCATGCCGGGGCGCACCTGGTGGCGCAGCATGTAGAGGGGCACGCTGCCACGAAACTCGTCCACGAACTGCGGCAGCTCCGGGCGCGGGCCCACCAGGCTCATGTCGCCCCTGAAGACGTTGAAGAGCTGCGGCAGCTCATCGATGGAGTAGCGGCGCATGAAGGCGCCGAAGGCGGTGCGGCGCGGGTCGCCCGTCACCGTCCAACCGTTGGCCTCGCGGTCGTTCAGGCGCATCGAGCGGAACTTGTACATGTAGAAGCGCTTGCGGTCGCGCCCCACGCGCTCCTGCTTGAAGATGATGGGGCCAGGCGACGAGAGCTTCGTGCCGATGACGGCCACGAGCATGATGGGCGAGGTGAGCACGATAAGGATGGCCGAGCCCACCACGTCCACCGCGCGCTTGACGAAGGCGAAGCCCATGTTGTCGAGCACCACGCGGTGCACGTTGATGAGGGGGACGCCGCCCTCCACGTTTACCGAGGGCCTACTTGAGAGGAACTGCCAGTAGGCCGGCAGGATGGAAAGCTTGATGCCGCTGCGCTGGCAGGCGATGAGGATGGCGTCAAGCATGTCCTGCTCGCTGCCGTCGATGGCCACCACCACCTCGTCGGGGAAGCAGCTGTCGAGCACGGCGTCGATGTGGTCGTAGTCGCCCAGCAGGTCGACCTCGGAGGTCACCTCCGCAGTGCCGATGCTGCCCAGCACCACCTGCCCCGACTCGGGGTTGCGCGCGATGCCCTCAACGAAGGCAACCGCCCCGGCACCCGACCCCACCACCACCACGCGGCGCAGATCGCGGCCCGCGCGGTGGGCGCGGCGCAGCACCTGCGAGGTAGCGAGCACCTTGCCGCACGACAGCGACACGGAGATGAGCCAGTAGAACACCGTCATCCAGCGGGAGAAGTCCACCACGCGCAGCACGAACATGAGGTCGACGAAAAGCATGGTGGCGATGGTGTTGGCGGCCACCACCTGGCCGAGCTTGCGCGTCACGTCGGTGGGGCCGTGGTGGTCGTACACGCCGAGCAGGCCGTAGAAGAACAGGTACACGGGCGAGAAGGCCGCCGCCCACAACACGTGCTCGCCCATGCTGCCCACGGGGTTCTCGCCGGGGAGCAGGTAGAAGCGCAGCCAGAAGGCAATCGCCATCGAGAGGGGCGCGATGAGGATGTCCATAAGGTACGAGGCGCCGTTGAACGCTCGCTTCCCCGCCCTGATAGGCCTGATAGGCATGTGCAGCGCCTCCCTTCTCGCCTCGATTAGCCCTTGCTGAAGTTCATCTGGCCCTTGTGGTACGGCTCGCTCCACAGCCAATTGGGCTCGCCGTCCACCAGGGGCTCGTCGGGGTCGACCTCGCCGTAGTCGGCGTCCACGTATCCCTTGAAGCGCGCGAGGTTCACCTCGAGCACGCAGGTGTCCTCAGTAGAGAAGCGCGTGGAGGTGAAGTCGGCGAAGCGGTACGTCCTCACGCTCACATAGCCGTGGGAGTCCACAGCGCGTACGGCGAAGGTGCGGCCCGCGTCCACGTCGGCCTGCGGCACGAAGACGAAGAGCCGGTTCTCCCACAGGCACACCTGCGTGTCGGCCGGGGCATCGCCGCTCGCCATGAGGGAGCCCTCAGTCTGCGGAAGCGCCCGTATGCGGCCGGGCAGCGTGGCCTCGCTCACCGCGATGACGGCCACGAGCAGCGCGATCGCCACGACGGCCACCCGCACGGCCTTGGGGGCCCGGGCGATGCGGTCGCGCAGGCTCAGGCGAGGCCCCTGCGACTCGAACGTGCCTTGGCCCTCGGCACCCTCGGCGCAGGCAGCGCCCGCGCCCGCGGGCTCGCCCGCCGTCGCAGCGGCCGTCGCGCCCGCGCCAGCAGACTCGCCCGCCGCCCCGGCAGCCCCGCTCGCCCCGCTCGCACCGGCGCCCGCAGGCGCAGCGCCCGCGCCCTCGCCCTTCGCGCCCGCCGGCTTGCCCTTCTCGCCAGCGCCCTTCTCCCCTGCGCCCGCCTGCGCGGCCGGCACGTCCACCCACAACGTCGGCAGCTCTTCGGCGCTCGGCAGCTTCTTCGTGTTGAGGAACTTCTCGTAGGCGTCGCACAGGCCCTTCACGTTGTTGCCGAAGGCCACCTGCTGGCCGTGGTCGAGCCAGAGGATCTTGTTGCACAGCGAGCGCACCTGGCCCGTGGAGTGGCTCACGAGCAGCGTGGTGGCGCCGCCCGAGATGATCTGGCGCATCTTGGCCTCGCTCTTCTTGCGGAAGGCCCCGTCGCCCACGGAGAGCACCTCGTCCAAGATGAGAATCTCCGGCTCCACCAGGCTGGCAATGGAGAAGGCCAGGCGGCTCTTCATGCCGCTGGAGAGCTGCTTGAAGGGGCGGTCCTCAAAGCCGCGCAGCTCGGCGAAGTCGATGATCTGGTCGTACATGGAGTCCACGAAGGCGCGGTCGTAGCCCAGCATGGCCGCGCGCAGGTAGGTGTTCTCGCGCACGGTGAGGTCGCCGTCGAAGCCGCTGCCCAGCTCCAGCAGGGCCGAGATCTTGCCCCGGCACTCCACGCGCCCCTCGGTGGGCACCATGATGCCGGAGATGGCCTTGAGCAGGGTGGACTTGCCCGCGCCGTTGGAGCCGATGATGCCCACCATGTCGCCGGGCTCAAGCTCGAAGCTCACGTGGCGGTCGGCCCAGAACTCCGTGACCTTGTACTCGTGCTTTATCCGGCGGATGAGGTATTCCTTGATGCCGATGTCCTTGAAGTCGCCCGTGATGTAGCGGATGGACACGTTGTCGCAGGTAATCATCGCAGTCATGGGCGCACCTTACACGTAGTACAGGAAATCGTGGTTCTTCTTCTTGTAGATGAGCGCGCCCACGCCCACGGCGAGCGCCGCGTAGCCGATGCACAGCGCGTGCAGCCCCACCGAGGGCACGATGCCGTCGATGACGATCTGGCGGAAGTAGCTGATGTAAGCGTACACCGGGTTGAGGTAGAAGAGCTTCTGGATGAGCGGCGCGTAGCCCGTGGTGGTGTAGAAGATGGCCGACATGTACATGAGCAGCATGGTGAAGACGCCCCAGAGGTACTGGATGTCCTTGAAGAACACGAAGAGCGCCGACAGGATGAGGCCCACGCCGATGTTGAACACCATGATGAGCGCGATGGGCACCACGAGCAGCAGGAAGAGCCAGGTGAACTCGATGCCGTCGATGAGGCAGAACACGAAGAAGACGCACAGGTTGATGCCGAAGTTGATGGCGGTCTGGACGTTCTTGGACAGCAGGAACATGTACTTGGGCACGTTGACCTTGGTGAAGATGTGCGAGTTGGACACGAGCGCCGACATGCCCTGCGTGGTGGCGTCGTTGAAGTACGAGAACACCAGGTTGCCGCAGAACAGGTAGGTGGTGTAGTGCTCCATGCCCGAGCCGAAGAACTGCGTGAAGACGATCTTCATGACGAGCAGGGTGAGCAACGGGTTGAGGACGCTCCACAGCATGCCGAGCACCGTGCGCTTGTACTTGGTCTTGAAGTCGCGCCCCACCAGCTCCTCGAAGAGGAACTGGTGCTCCTTGAACTTCTGCAGCATCCCGCCTTCTTCCGCAATCCGCCTGCACGTATCCGAATCGTACAGGATAGCAGGTACTATGCCCAAAATCGCCCCAAAGTGCGCCATCCTATGAGAAGCCTACGAGGATAGGCAGATCTGCGCCCTGTGTGCTTGCCCTTCGCGCGCACGGGGCGCAGGTCCGGCCGGGCAGGCCGGCGCAAAACGCCCCGCCCACCTGGCTCGTCGGGTTTGCGCGGCGCGGCGGCAACCAGCGCTGCGAGCAGGCGGGCACGGGGTCGCGCCCGCCCTACTTGCCGCGCCCGTCGTGCTTGAGGCGGTAGATGCAGTCGAGCATGTGCGTCGCCCACCAGGCACGCGCGCTATCGTAGCCCAGCAGGCGCAGCTGGGCGCGGCCCGTCACGCCCAGGCGCTGCCAGAGCGTGGTCGCACCCCCGTGCTGCCGCGCGAAGGCCGCCAGGTCGGACATCACCGCGCGCTGCTCGGCGCTCATGCTGCCCCGGCACTCCCAGGCGAGCGGCCACATGTTGAGGATGGCCTTCATCACGCCGTCCACCATGGGCTGGGCAGCCTCGGGCAGGCGCGGCAGGACGTCCTCGCAGCGCTGCATGTTGGCGCGCACGCAGTCCAGCTCGCCGTCGAAGGTGCGGCTGCCCACGATGCCCGTCTGGCGCACGCGGTAGTTGTAGAGCGCCTGCGGCACGAGGGCCACGCGGCGCGCCTTTTCCAGCAGCTTGTAGGTGGTGTTGACATCCTCGTACTTCTGCCCCACGGGGAAGCGCACGCCCTCCCACAGCGCACGGGCGAAGAGCTTGTTCCACACGTAGTTCTGCAGCTCGTCGTCGTACATGAGCAGCACGAGGGCCCGCCGGGTGTCGAGCGTCTGGGCGGCTTTCACGCCGCGATCCCACCACACCTCGCCCGTGGCGTCGTCGAACTCGTAGAAGTTGCACACCGCCACCTGGGCGTCCTCGCGCCGGGCCGTCTCGAGCAGCGTGGCGAACATCCCCGGCTCCACCGTGTCGTCGGAGTCCACGAAGCCGATCCAGTCGCCCTGCGCCACGTCGAGCGCGGCGTTGCGGGCGTCCGACAGGCCCCCGTTGGGCTTGTGGATGACGCGCACGCGGCCGTCGCGGGCCGCATACTCGTCGCAGATGGCCCCGCACCCATCGGGCGAGCCGTCGTCCACCAGGATGACCTCGAGGTTCTCGTAGGTCTGCCCCAGGATGGAGTCCACACAAGGACGCAGGTACGCCTCCACCTTATAGATCGGCACGATGACCGATATGAGCGGCTCGGCAGCCGTTGAAACCATACCTACCTCCGGATACATGGGACGACCTCGTCTACGCTATAGGGAAGGTTCGAAAGCTCCGCGCGGCAGAAGATGACGTAGTAGTTGCTTGAATCGCGAACTGCGGCGGCGAACGCATCGGAGGAGACGGCCTCGAGGCCCTCGTCGATGAACACGATGGAATCAGCTATCCCGCCCAACTGGTTGCGCCAATCCATGTCGGTGAGCGCCACGCAGGGCCGCTCGCATTGGACGGCCACACCCGAATGCTCGCCATAGCGCGTAAAGTCCGCCACCATCTCGTACAGCGTCGTCTTTCCCGTGCCGCTGTCACCCCTGACGACGGTGATGTTGCGCCGCACCTCAAACGAATAGGAAGCGCCGCGGCTGCGAGAAACCCTGATGTGAAAGGACCCGACCATCAGCTGCCTCCTAAAGCCACGGAACAGACTCTTCGATGAGCTCGGTCATGGTATGGACGATTTTGCCGCTGTTGAGCACACGTATCCTGAACGGCTCCCTGCCGAAGTCCATCACATGGTGGAAGTTGACGACGACCTTGCGGTCTCGCGCAAGGTAGAGAAGCCACTTTGCGCAGTTGTCCCCGCAGGTCGAGGCGTTAAAGACGTGCTTGCGATCGTGCCGCACCAAAAGGAGCGTCTTCACGCCGCCGGAAAGCATCAGGGGCGTGATGCTGCCCAGCACCGGGCTCTCGATGACCGATGCCGACATCACGTCCGACTTGTCGACGTCCTTGATAATCTTCACCGCGAACTCGTCGGTGATCCAAGAGTCGCGATACGTGTTCTTGAAGTACACCGCCGTGTTGTAGATGGCCTCCGGCATGGTGCCGAAGAAGACGTTCAGCATGCCGACCCCCGCTCTGCGCGTGTTCCTCATCGTATAGCTGCGGCATTATCGCACTGAAGGGGCGGCGGCGGGCGGGC
>CAVJGP010000157.1:0-6082 GCA_963648855.1 Alistipes onderdonkii
CGAGGCCGTGGACGAGGCCGCCGAGGCGACTGGCGAGGCTGCCGAGGTGACCGAGGAGGCCGCCGAGACGACCGGCGAGGCTGCCGAAGAGGCGACCGACGAGCAGGCCGCGCCCGCCGAGAGCGAGCAGGCCGAGCCCGCCGAGCAAACCGAGGCCGCCGAGGCCGAGGCCAGCCTCGAGGACGTCGAGTTCGACGACGTCCATCTCTCCCAGGCCGCCTAGGATTTCGGCGAACTCCCGCCCATCCATCGGGTGCCGCATCCGCACGCGCCCCAAACAAGCAGGGCCGCCGTCCGCATCACGCGGGCGACGGCCCTGTCTCGTATCAGCCTTTATATGCTGGTCGTATTACTCGCTAGTAGTTCACGACCTGCTGCACGAAGTAGCTGCGGGGATGTGCGCACACGGGGCAGACCTCGGGGGCCTCCTTGCCGATGTGCAGGTGTCCGCAGTTCTGGCACTTCCACACGCACACGTCGTCGCGCTTGAACACCTCGCCGGCCTCCAGGCGCGCCATGAGGGCACGGTAGCGCTTCTCGTGGGCGGCCTCGATGTCGGCCACGCCGCGCATCTTCTCCGCGATCTCGTGGAAGCCCTCGGAGTCGGCCGTCTCGGCGAACTCCTTGTACATGTGCGTCCACTCCTCGTTCTCGCCGGCAGCGGCGGCGGCGAGGTTCTCGGCGGTGGAGCGGATGGCGCCGCCCTCGAGGTACTTGAACCACAGCTTGGCGTGCTCGCGCTCGTTGCCGGCCGTCTCGGTGAAGATCTCCGAGATGCCGACGTAGCCCTCCTTCTTGGCCTTGCTGGCCCAGTAGGTGTACTTGTTCGTGGCCATCGACTCGCCGGCGAAGGCAGCCTCAAGATTCTTCTTGGTCTGGGAGCTCTCGAAATCCATGTCAGTCTCTCTCTCCTCGTCCCTACGCGGCCAAGCGGCCGTTCGGGACGCTTTATACCACGATTCGGGAGAGATAAGCCGACTGATACGTCTTATTGATAATTATTCCTAATAAGAAGATTAAAGGGAACCCATGTCAGCCTGGTGGGAGCTATTCGCGCCGCCCATCCAGGGAAAAGCCCTGGCACGGTACGTTGTAATTGCCCCCAGCTATGTCGTAAAGAGAGGCGCAGGCCCGGCTTGTGGGATGCGCTCGTGCAGCTTTTGCGGCAATCTATGCCGCCATGATTACCCCGTTCGCAGAAGAACCTTCTGGCGGGGAGGCGATTGTAATCTCAGGCTCTCCGGGGACTCCCGCTCTGCCTGCTCTTATGCCACTTCCCACCAGCCGCGCGCATTCTGGGTGCAGAATCCCTCGCGGGCCAGGTCGGCCAGGATGTCTTGCACCAGCTCGGGGGTGGGGGAGGGCCGGCCGGCCGCCAGCTCGTCTTGTGCGAGGTTCGCGTAGAGCGCCTCGGTGGGCAGGGCTTCGCCTACGTCGTGGCTTGCCAGCAGTAGGCGCACGAGGGCGGCGCGCTTCTGCCTGCGGGAGCCCTCGAAGCGCGACTGGCGCACGTAGGCGCTCGCTCGGCGCGTGGGGTTGGGCAGGGTCTTCTTGAGGTGAGCGCCGTAGTCGAGTAGCGCGTAGTACCAGCCGCGCACGTCCTGGCCGCTGGCCGGGCAGGCGTGCCGCACGAGGGGGACGAGCTCCTTGTCCGACACCTGGTCGGAGTCGGGGAAGAACTCGTGGATGAATACGGCGCGCACGTTGGTCTCCAGGTAGACGCCCGCCTCGTCGAAGGCGAAGGCACGGATGCCCGCCGCCGTGGAGGGCCCGATGCCGGGCAGCGCCGTGAGGGCCTTCTCGTCGTGCGGCCAGATGCCGCCCAGCTCGCCGGATATCGTCTGCGCGCAGCGGTGCAGGGCCAAGGCGCGACGGTTGTACCCCATGCCCTGCCAGGCCTGCAGCACCTCGGCCTGCGAGGCGCTCGCCAGCGCCTGCACGCTGGGAAAACGCTCAAGCCAGCCGTCCCAGCGCCCTTGCACGCGAATCACCTGGGTCTGCTGCAGCATGACCTCGCTTATCCACACGAGATAGGGGTCGTCCACCCCGCGCCAAGGCAGCTCGCGCCACAGCGGCCGGGCAAGCCCGCGTACGCGCTCGCGAAACCCCTCGGCGTCAAAGCGCTCTTCGCTCGGCCCTTCCGTCTGTGCCACGGCGCGCCTTGCTTACTTCCAGTCGAGGATGTCCCAGCCCAGGGTGCGCGCATGGCGGCGCAGCAGCAGGTCGGGGTTCACGGCGTGGGGCGTGGCGGCCAGCTTGAGCATGGGCTCGTCGGTGTGGTGGTCGCCGTAGGCGTGGGTGAGTTCCCAGCCGTCGATGCCGAAGGCGTGGTTGGCCCAGGAGGTGAGGCGGCGGACCTTCTCGTCGCCGGCGGGGGTCTCGCCCCACACGGCACCGGTGAAGCAGCCATGCTCGTCGCGCTCCATCACGGTGCCCATGGCCGCCTCGCAACCCAGATGGTCGCGGGCCACAAGGGCCACCTGTTCGAAGGTGGCGCTCACGAGGGCCACGTGGTCGCCGGCGCGCACGTGCTCGGCCACGCGCGCCAGGCCGTCCTCGCGATAGCGCGGCACCATCACGTCCGCGTGGAACATCTCCATGATGCGATGGATGCCCTCGGGCGTGTACTGCGACAGGTCCGAGAAGATACGCTCGCGCGGCTCGTTCTGGCGATAGGGCAGGTGCAGCTTGTAGCGAATGCCCCACCAGCTGCAGAAGGCGATGTTGCGCACGCGCAGCAGGTGGCGTGCCATGAGGTATTTGAGGATGAGCGTGCCCGACTGGCCGCGCAAAAGGGTGCCGTCGATGTCGAAGGCGACGACGCGCTCTTTGCTCATGACGCTCCTTTTACCAGGTAGAGGGCCGAATCGCCCGAGTTTGCACAGACTCACGTGCCCCATAGCATAGCGTACTTGCGCCCGCTGTGGCCCCACACGCGCCCTACACATCTCAAACAGCGCAAACTGCCCCCCGATGTCCACTCTTGGCCACGCGTTTCGTCCGAGCCCCCAGCGCCCCGCCGCCCACCCGCGATGCGTAAGCCACGCGCGGGCTGGCATAGTACCTCAGGCGCAGTTTTTTGCCCGGAAAGGCCCATCGGGCCTTCCCGGGCAAAACTGTTTGAGCACTGAGGCACTGTGCCAGCCCTGAATGCGCCCGCGCAGAGCCCCCGCCCCCGCTCCCCACGTCGCTGCCCTTCTCTTCTCTCCTGTGAAGATGGTTCTTGGGGGAGCCTCGTCAATCTGCCCCCTTAGCAGGTCTTCCATGCACTAGTATGTCGGGCGCAACGACTCGTTTTTCCTGGAGGTCTTACCTTGCTCGCTGAGCGATTCCTTACTACCGTCGTGGGGGCGATGGCAAAAGACCAGCTCGTCTTGAAGCCGACTCCCGAGACGCGTTTCCCCGACCCTGAGCCCGGCCGCAAGTACATGCTTTACCTGCATGTTCCCTTCTGCCAGGTGCTTTGCCCCTATTGCAGCTTCAATCGATACCACTTCCGCGAGGACGTGGCCAGGCCCTACTTTGCCAACATGCGCAAAGAGATGATGATGCTCAAGGAGCAGGGCTACGACTTCGAGAGCCTGTACTTCGGCGGCGGCACGCCCACCATTATGCTCGACGAGCTGTGCGCCACCATCGACCAGGCCCGCGAGAACTTCTCCGTCACCGAGGTGGCCGTGGAGACCAACCCCAACCACCTGGTGGACCCGTGGCTCTCGCAGATGGAGGGCCGCGTGCAGCGCCTCTCCGTGGGCGTGCAGAGCTTCGATGACGGCCTGCTCAAGCAGATGGACCGCTACAACAAGTACGGCTCGGGGGCCCAGATCATGGAGCGCATCGAGGCGGCCAAGAGCCACTTCGATCTTATCAACGTGGACATGATCTTCAACTTCCCCTCGCAGACCGAGGAGATCCTGCGCTCCGACCTGGAGAAGATCAAGCAGTGCGGGGCGCAGCAGACCACCTTCTCGCCGCTGTACGTGTCCAACGGCACGCAGAAGAAGATGGCCTCGGCCCTGGGCGAGCTGGACTACCCGCGCGAGTACGAGTTCTACAAGATCATCGACGAGACCCTGGCCGAGGGGCCTGAGGCGATGTTCCACCGCTCCACGCTGTGGACCTTCACGCGCAAGGACGCCAACACCGACGCCGCGGCCCCGCAGATCGAGGAGTATCAGACCAACTACGACGATTACCCCGCCATCGGCAGCGGCTCCATCACGCACCTGGGCGGGGCGCTCTACGTGAACCACTTCAGCATCAACGACTACAACGCCGCCATCGAGTCGGGCAAGATGTCCATCATGGGCAAGGCCACCATGTCGCGCCGCAGCCTCATGCGCTACAGCTTCCTGGTGAACCTGTACAAGCTGAGGCTGGACAAGAAGGCCTTCAAGCGCGAGTTCGGCTGCTCGGTGGAGGCGGGCCTGCCTGCGGAGATGGCGTTCATGGTCGCCAACGGCGCCTTCGCCACCAACAACGCCGACGAGCTGACGCTCACGCCGCGCGGCCGCTACCTGGTGGTTGTGATGTACCGCAAGTTCCTCTCGGGCATGAACAACCTGCGCGAGCAGGCGCGCGCGTGCCTGAGCGGCGCCGAGCGCGAGATCCTCTTCGAAGACAGCGAGCAGGCCCTGTAGGGCCGGGCGCGCCTCTGGCTTGAAAGGCGGGCGAATGGCTTCCCAACACGACGACGGCCTACCGGCGAACCTCCCCAGCGAGCAGCGCGCCCTGCTCGAGGCGCTCGTGCAGCTCGACGACGCGGCGAGCGCCTACGCGCTGCTGCAAGACCTGTGCACCCCGCGCGAGATAGAGGACCTGTCGCGCCGCCTGCAGGTGGCGCGCATGCTCGACGCCGGCGCGAACTACGAGCACATCCAGGCCAAGACGGGCGTGTCGTCCACCACGGTGTCGCGCGTGTCGAAGTGCCTGACCTATGGGCCGGGCGGCTACCGTCGCACGCTCGACAAGCTGCCGGCCTACGTTGACGAGCAAGTAGGGCAGGCCGCCCAGCCCGGGCAGCCTGGCGACAAGGAGGTCTAGCCATGCCGGGAATTCGTGAGCGTCTGGGGTCGGACGTGCTGGTGATGCAGGGCGCCGTGGGCACCTACCTGGCCCAGCGCGGCTTCGAGGGCAGCATGTGCGCCCTCAACCTGGAGGAGCCCGACGCGGTGGAGCAGATGCACCGCCTCTACCGCGTGGCCGGGGCCGACTGCGCGGTGAGCAACACCTTCCTCGCCACGTCGAACCTGCTGGCCGCCGAGGGCCTCGCCGCCCAGACGCAGGCCATCAACATGGAGGGCGTGCGCCTGGCCCGCGCCGCCGAGTTCCCCCACGTGCTCGCCGCCATGGGCCCCTGCGGCGTGGCGGTGGAGCCGGGCAGCGGCCTTGCGGCCCTGGAGGCCCGCGAGTCGGGCGGCGAGTGCGCCGGGCAGGCGCAGGCGCAGCCCATGCCCGAGGGCTACGCGTGCGCCCACGAGCTGTACCTTGAGCAGGCGAGCGCCCTGGCCGCGGCCGCGCCCGACGCCATCCTGCTGGAGACGTTCACCTCGCTCGACGACGCCCTGGCGGCCCTCGACGCGGCGCATGAGGCCTGCGACCTGCCCGTTTTTGCCTGCATGAGCCTTGTGGGCGCGGACGCCCCCGACGCGGCCGAGTGCGCGCGTGTGTTTGAGCGCGCGGGCGCCGACGCCGTGGGCGTCAACTGCATGGACGCCCAGGCCAGCTTGCAGGCCATCGCCGCGATGCGCGCGGCCTGCAAGCTGCCCCTCGTGGCGCGTCCCTCCGCCGGCGTCCCCGTGAGCACGCCGCGCGGCCCCGTGTGGCGCACGAACCCCGACGACTTCGCCCCGCTGGCCGAGCGCCTTGTGGCCGCGGGCGCCAGCGTGGTGGGGTCGTGCTGCGGCACCACGCCCGCCCACACGGCCGCCGTCTACGCCGCCGTGGGAGGCCGCGAGCTGCCCGAGGCGTAAGGGGCGCGCGGGGCGGCGAGGGGCACCGAGGGGCACCGAGGGGCGGACTGCCCCGCCCGCCCGCGCCCGCCCGCGCCGTCTGGCGGAAACAACAAGCCGCCGCCGGGCAA